>JBOGSE010000127.1:0-11530 GCA_050694895.1 bacterium
CCCTGCTCGCCCTGGGTGTGCAGCGCGGCGAGCGGGTCGGCCTGATCGGTGAGAACCGACCCGAATGGGTGTGCGCAGACCTCGGCATCCAGTCGGTCGGAGCCGCCACGACCGGTATCTACGCCACGAGCAGCCCCGAGCAGGTCCACTACGTGCTCGATCACGCCGGATGCAGAGTCTTCATCGTCGAAGGCGAGGAGCAACTGGACAAGGCGCTGGAGATTCGCGGCCGATTGCCGCTGCTGGAGCACATCGTCGTCATCGACCCCGAAGGGCTGCGGACGTTTCAGGACCCTCAGGTGGTGATGTGGGACCAGTTTCTCAGGCTCGGCGAGGATCATGCCCGCCGGCATCCGGAGCTGGTCGACGAGCGGATGGCCGCGATTCAGCCCGACGACATGGCCGTGCTCATCTACACGTCGGGCACGACCGGGCCGCCCAAGGGCGCCATGCTGACGCACACGAACATCATCGCGGGGACCGAGGCCCTGGAGGAGGGGTTCGAGTTCAGGCCCGACGACGAAGTGCTGTCGTATCTCCCGCTGTGTCACATCGCCGAGCGGCTCTTCTCGGTCTTTCTTCCGGTCAGGTGGGGGTACGCGGTCAACTTCACCGAGAACGTCGACACGGTCATGGAGAATCTGGCCGAAGTGGCGCCGACGATCCTCTTCGGCGTCCCGCGCATCTGGGAGAAGCTCTACTCGGGCGTCGCGCTGCGCGTGCAGGAGAACGATGTCATCAAGAGATGGGCGTACACGCTCGCTATCGGCCTGTCGCGGTGGAAAGTGCGTCGTGAGCTGGCCGGCAGGACGGTCCCACCGCCTGTGCGCGTGGCCGTCGGCCTGGCCGATCTGCTGGTGCTGCTGCCGTTGCGGCGCCGCCTGGGGCTCCATCGAGCCCGCGAGGTGATCTCATCGGCCGCACCCATCGCTCCTGAGCTGCTGGAGTACTTTATGGCGCTCGGCCTGCCGATCTTTGAAGTCTACGGGCAGACCGAGGGGACCGGCGGTCTCACCTCGAACGAGCGCGGCACGACCAGGTTGGGGACCGTCGGCCGCCCCATGCGCGGAGTCGAGCTCAGGCTGGCTCCCGACGGGGAGATTCTGGTCCGCGGCCGTACCGTGTTTGCCGGCTACTTCCGGGCGCCGGAGGCCACGGCGACAACGCTCAAGGATGGATGGCTCCATACCGGCGATATCGGTGAGATCGACCCCGACGGCTTCCTGAAGATCACGGATCGCAAGAAAGACCTGTTCATCAACGCCTCGGGCAAGAACATCGCTCCCCAGTTCATCGAGAACAAGCTCAAGGCGAGCCCGTATGTCAACGACGCGGTGGCGATCGGCGACGGGAGGCGCTACATCGTTGCGCTGGTGGTCATCGACGAAGACAACGTCACGAAGTGGGCGCAAGACCGCCGGCTGCCGTTTACGACCTACACGGATCTGGCCGCCAGACTCGAGGTCCGGGAACTCATCCAGGCCGAGGTGAACACGGTCAACAAGACGCTCTCCTCCCCCGAGCAGGTCAAGAAGTTTGCCATTCTCCCCAAGCGCCTCTACATGGAGGACGGCGAAGTCACCCCGACCATGAAGGTGAAACGGAAGGCGATCATGGAGAAGTACGCCGACGTGATCGCCGGACTCTACCGCGGGTAGCACGAGCCCGCCCTCCTGGGGTAAAAAGCCACGACGGCAAAGGAAGTCCAAGTCGCTCGGAGGTGCCTATGACCGGGAGCCTGCGTATTGCCCGCATCCTCGGCATTCCGATCGAGGTGCACGCAACCTGGCTTATTGTCTTCGTTCTCATCGCCTGGTCGCTCGCGACGGGATACTTCCCCAGCGTTGGTCCCGCCTTGGGGACCCCTACGCTGATCGCGCTCGGCGTGGCGGCGGCCATCCTGTTCTTCGCCGCGCTGCTCCTGCACGAGCTGGCACACGCGTACGTGGCCATCCGCGAAGGACTGCCCGTGCGAAGCATTACCCTCTTCATCTTCGGCGGGGTGGCCCAGATGACGCGGGAGCCGCGGAGCGCGGGCGCCGAGTTTCGGATGGCGATTGCGGGCCCGCTCACCAGTGTCGCCATCGGCATCGTCTTCGTCCTCCTGGCCCGCCTCACTGATCGGTTGGCACTGCCCATCGCGCTGCGCGTCCTTTTTCAGTACCTCGGCTTTATTAATATCGCCGTCGCCGTGTTCAACATGCTGCCGGCCTTCCCGCTCGATGGCGGGCGCGTGTTCCGATCCATCCTCTGGTACTTCACGCGGAACATGACCCGCGCGACCCGGGCTGCCAGCCTCGTGGGTGAAGCCTTTGCCTACCTGCTCATGGGCCTCGGGCTGTTCCGCGCACTCGGCGGCAATGCGGTCGGCGGCCTCTGGACGCTGTTCATCGGGTGGTTCCTTCTGCAGGCCGCGCAATCGGGGTACCGGCAGGTGCAGATCCGCCGGGCCCTGCGGGGCGTCGAGGCGCGGGACGTCATGCGCGAGCGGGTCAGCGCGGTGCCGGCGGACCTGACGCTGGCGGAGTTCGTGCACGAGCACCTGATGCGCAGCCGCGATTCAGAGTTCTGCGTGACCGACAACGGTCACCTCCGCGGGCTCATCTCGCTCGACGACGTCAAGCGTGTACCGCGCGAGCGATGGGATGAGGTCACGGTCCAAGAGGCGATGACCCATGAAAACGCCTGTCCAACTGTCAGGCCATCGCAAAGCGCCTACGAAGCGCTCATGCTTCTAGGTAGTGAGGACGTGTCGCAGATCGCGGTCCGTGACGGTACGCGCCTGGTCGGCACGATTAGCCGTCAGGATCTGTTGGGTTATATCCGCAACAGGTTGGCGCTACAGGGGTAGTTGACGGCCGCGCCGCGGCGAGTGTCACGTGGCTGCGCCATCGAGGGGCCGAAGCGTCATGGCCATCCAAGGCAATGGAGCGTTCGACGTCCTGATCATCGGCGCGGGTCAGGCGGGCATTCCACTGGCCCGCGAGCTTGCCAAGAGGGGACAGCGGGTGGCTCCGGCGGAGCGGCAGCGCCTGGGAGGCTCGTGCGTCAACTTCGGATGCACACCGACCAAGGCGGTCATCGCGTCCGCGAAGGCGGCGCAACTCGCGCGGCGGGGCCGCGAATTTGGTCTGAGGATCCCGAGCGTCGAAGTCGACTTTGCCGCCGTCCTGGAGCGCGCGAAGGGGATTGTCGCCCAGAGCAGGATCGGTCTGCGGCAGGGGGTCACCAACACCGCGAATCTGACGCTGATTCGTGGGCATGCCCGCTTTGAAGGGCGGCAGGGGCTGCTCTTTCGTGTTCGGGTAGGCGAGCAGGAGGTCACGGCGCGCACGGTCGTCTTGAACACTGGGACGCGCACCCTGCTCCCGAAAGTCGACGGCCTGGTTGACATCGATTTTCTTCACGCCGGGAACTGGCTCGACAAACCTGAGCCGCCTCAGCATCTGGCGTTCATCGGCGCGGGATTCATCGGCCTGGAGATGGCCCAGTTCTACCGGCGAATGGGTGCCCGGGTGACGGTCGTTCAGGAGGGCGCACAGGTCGCCGACCAGGAGGATCAGGATATCGCAGACGCCGTGCAGCGCTTTCTTGAGGCCGAAGACATTGCGTTCCGCCTGAACGCCCGCGTGGCGAAGGTTCGGCCCAAGAAGGGCGGACTGACGCTGACGATGGTGCAGTATGGACGGCAGACGCGGCTGGCTGCCACGCACCTCTTCGTGGCGACCGGGCGGCGGCCCAACACCGACGACCTGGGGCTCGCGAAGATCGGCCTCAGAATGTCGCAGGACGGCGTCGTCAAGACAGACAGGCGCCTGGCGACCGCGGTGCGCGGGATCTGGGCGGCTGGGGACATCCGCGGCGGACCGATGTTCACGCACACATCCTGGGACGACTACCGCGTCTTGTTGTCACAACTGGCCGGCGATCGTTCCCGCACGACCGATCGCATCGTGCCTTACGCGATCTACACCGATCCACAGCTGGGCCGGGTCGGCCTGACGGAGGCCCAGGCGCGCCGGCTCGGCCGCGCGATCAAGGTGGGGCGGTTCGAAATGCCCAGGAATGGCAAGGCCAAGGAAATCGGGGAGCCCGATGGGTTTATCAAGGTGATCACCGATGCCAGAACGCGGCGCATTCTGGGCGCGGCCGTCCTTGCGGCGGACGGGGCGGAGCTCGTCCATCTCTACGTCACGCTCATGAATGCCCGTGCGCCCTACACCGCCATCATGAACGCCGTGCACATTCACCCCACACTCGCCGAGGCTGTGCAAAGCGCGGTGAGCTCGCTGAGATGAGACCCCACCGCGTTGCGTTCGCGATCAGGTGAGGGTCTGTCCGCTGAGCCGCTGGCGTGGACATGCCCGCGATGCCTGACGCCTCCGAGGGGTTCGAGGGCCTCGACGCGCTGCAGCGTGATATGCTGGGATACTTCGTCCACGAGGCAAATCCGGCCAACGGGCTCGTGCGGGACAACACGCGGTATGGGGCGCAATCCAGCATCGCCGCGGTCGGGTTTGGGCTGGCGTGCTACCCGGTCGCCGTGGAACGTGGTGTGATGACGCGCGAGGAGGCTGCGTCCCGAACGGTGGCGACGCTGCGATTCTTCCACGACGCGCCGCAGGGACCCGAGCCCGATGCCACCGGCTATCGGGGGTTCTTCTATCACTTTCTGGATATGCAGACGGACCGCCGCGTGCACTACTGCGAGCTGTCGACGATGGACACCGCCATTCTGCTCGCCGGAGCGCTGACGGCGGCGGCGTATTTCGACCACCCGGGACCCCCCGAGCGCGAGATCCGCCGGCTGGCCGATGCGCTGTACCGTCGGGTGGACTGGCGCTGGGCACAGGACGGGTCCGGCGCGGTGTCGCACGGCTGGACACCAGAGCAGGGATTTCTCCGCTACCACTGGCGAGGGTACAGCGAAGCCCTGATGCGCTATGCCCTCGGACTCGGATCTCCGACGCACCCCCTTCCCGCGAAGAGTTACGCGGCGTGGACCCGGACATATCGGTGGAAGAAGCTCTACGGCTTCGAGTTTCTCTGCTCCGCCCCGCTGTTCACCCACCAGCTCTCACACCTGTGGATCGACTTCCGCGGCATTCAGGACGCGTACATGCGGAGCAAGGCGATCGACTACTTTGAAAATAGCCGGCGCGCGACATACGTGCAGCAGCAGTACGCGATCCACAACCCTCGAGACTTCGTCGGGTACGGACGTTATATCTGGGGGATCACGGCGAGCGATGGGCCGGGGAATGCGGTGCGCACGATCCGCGGACGCAAGCGCCGCTTTTATGACTACGTGGCACGCGGGGTCCCCTATGGTCCCGACGACGGGACGCTCTCGCCCTGGGCGGTGGTGGCCGCGCTCCCCTTTGCCCGAGATCGTGCTACCCGCCATCCGGACGTTCACAAAGCGGTATCCAGGAACGCGCAGTCACTACGGCTTCCTGTGCAGCTTCAATCCGACGTTTCCTGGAGGCGCGCGGTCGGGGTGGATCGCGAAAGGCTACTACGGCCTCGACCAGGGGCCCGCCGTGCTCATGATCGAGAACTATCGGACCGGTCTGATCTGGCGTCTTATGCGGCGCTGTCCGTATCTTCTGAAGGGGCTGCGCCGTGCCGGATTCACCGGAGGCTGGCTGGGATGAAAGCCGTTGTGGACCTATCCGGAGAGGCATGGGTGCGTCGACATGATTGATATCGAGCCTCCGAAGCCTACGCCGGCCAGGTCTCGTTGCTATGCGCGACGTGGGGATCGACGGGACGGACACCGAGGTGATCGAGGGCGCCCACGGCGGTCAATCGCCCCCGCGGCAGCGGTTCGCTATTCAGGCGAGCGCGAAGGATCACCCTACAACACCCGATCCTGAGGAGATGTGTCATGAGCGTCCGGCGCGCCATAGAAAGCGACCTTGAGGCTATCCATCCTCTGCTTGAGCAACTAATGTATGCGGAGGCACAACAAAGGCTGGCAATCTGGAACGAAGTTGTTAAGGAAGAAAACTACGCGGCGTGGGTGGCCGAGGAAGACCGCAGGCTGGTTGGATTCATCGATCTATTCATCTTCCCTGATGTTGCGCACGGCCATTCCCTGGGCGTGATCAGCAACTTGGTTATTGACGAGCACTTTCGCGGTCGCGGGCTGGGCAAGGACCTGCTGCGGGAAGCCATCGAACATTGCAAGCAACGGGCCGTTGCCGAACTGCACGTATGGACGGACGTTGACAATGAGCCAGCGATTACGCCATACGAACGACAGGGCTTCATCAAGCGCTCCGTCCTCTTAGAGCTGCAGTTGGAACGGTAACTGCGCCCAGCGCCTTCGTATCTTGTATCGGCGAATATCGGCGAAATCCCTTGAACCACTCTCGATGACGTAGCCGTAATCGGCCATGCCTAACCTAGGTCGCGTCGCCGGGTAAAGGCTTAAGCCCTTCCAGGCGCGCCGCTTCTTGCAGCCGGCGGTCTAAAACGACGATTTCTCCTGCAGGTGGACTTCCTGTCCAGACGAGGGCGGCCGCAAGCTGTAAGGCATCCTGCGCTCTCAGGGGATGCATGCGGAGCAGCCGGCCTGTATGGGCACGGACGTCTTCGTTTGGGTGAATCTCCGACCATGATGCCTGCAGTGTCCGCAGATGCGCTCGCGCGGCTTCCTCTCCCGCGACATCTAGCTTGCCCTCTCGGTGCCGCCGAGCCAGGGCTGACCAGCATTCCACGAGCGTGCCCCACCAAACGACCATACCGGAATCTTCGCCCAGGAGTGCCTGGGACGTGCGAGACAGAGGTTCCTCAGCAATGAGGGGCACCACAGCGGAGGCGTCCCAGAACCTCACCGGCCCTCAGCCCGGTCCTCCAGCAGTGCCGCTAGAATGAGTCCTTCAGGATCTTTTGGCCGAGGCCGCTTGAAGAAGTCGGCCGGAAGCGCTTTCACCGGCGGTCTGACCAGTCCGGCGCGGATCAGGTGCTGCATGCGCGCGCCGGCGCGGTGTGCGGCACTTACCGGCGCCAGTCTTGCAATAGGCCTGCCGCGCTCGGTGACGATGACCTCCTCCCCCGCTTTCACGGTGGCAAGATACTCGCTCAATCTCGCCTTCAGCGTCGCAACCGATGCGCGTTTCATGGGTATATTCTCCAAGTCCTTATGTGACTATAATAGTCATCTTGTTAGGATTTGTCTAGACTCGGAGATTCTATGCCCACCGCCTCCTCACCTTATATCGGCGGAAGCCCTTCACTGACACATCCTGCACCGCCCCCAGATACAGTTCCTGCACGTTGGGATCGGCCTGGAGGCGCGCGCTCGTGCCTTCGAGCACGATACGGCCGCTTTCGACGACGTAGCCATAGCCTGCGACGTCCAGCGCCTGCCGGGCGTTCTGCTCCACGAGCAGGATCGCCGTTCCGGCGGCGTGGATCTCCCGGATGATTCGGAACACCTCGCTTACGATCCGCGGAGCCAGGCCGAGCGACGGCTCGTCGAGCAGCAGCACCTTCGGCCGGCCGAGCAGCGCCCGGGCGATCGCCAGCATCTGCTGCTCACCGCCCGACAGCGTTCCGGCCAGCTGCCGGCGGCGCTCGCGCAGGATTGGGAAGCGCGCTTCCATCGCGTCAATATCCGCGGAGACCGCGCCATCCCCGCGCGCATAGGCGCCCAAACGCATGTTCTCGGTCACCGTGAGCTCGGGGAAGATCCCGCGGCCCTCGGGGATGTAGGCAACGCCCAGAGCGGCGATATCTTCGGGATCCCAGCCGTTGACGCGGCGTCCGACGACTTCAATGATGCCCTTGTCGGGCTGATCGGGGATCAGGCCCATGATTGTCTTGAGCAGCGTGCTCTTACCAGCGCCGTTCGACCCCAGAATGGTCACGACCTGACCGGCGTGGACCTCCATCGAGACGCCCCGCAGTACCGTGAGCCGGCCGTAGTAGGCCGTCTCGATGTTGCTTACCCGCAGCAGCGGGATGCCCGCGTCCGTGTTTACCATGGATTGGTCGTAGATGCTTCTTCACCTCTTCGGCCCGCCCTGCTATGGCTGCTCGACGTCAAATACGGTGCCATCCCGAGTTGAAAAGGAGAGGTTAGCGGCATCCTCGAAGCTGGGTCTTTGCCAGCAAGGAAGTGAATTCATGTCTCCCCGTCCAACCGGAACCGTAACGTTTCTCTTCACAGATATCGAGGCATCCACACGTCTCCTTCACGACCTTGGTGACGGCTATGCTAAGGTCTTGGAAGCGCACCATCACATCCTTCGTTCGGCATTCGAAACTTGGGGTAGGCAAGAAATCGAGACCACACGGCGATGGCTTCTTCGTTGTCTTCTCTCGTGCCAGGGATGCCGTCGGGGCAGGTGTCACCGCACAACGCCAAATCGCGACCCATTCCTGGCCCCAGGGTGCTGATGTGCGCGTTCGGATAGGCATCGATACCGGTGAGCCTCTGAGCACTGAGACCGGTTACGTCGACATAAGCATTCACCGAGCGGCTCGCATTTGCGCTGCCGGACACGGTGGCCAGATCCTTATTTCCCAGACGACATGCGAACTTGTACGAGACAATCTCCCGCCTGATACGACGTTGCGGGATGTAGGAGAGCACCGACTCAAAGATCTTGCCCGGCCCGTCCGTCTGTTTCAGGTTGCCGTTGCAGGCTTGCCCGCGGAATTTCCGGCCCTGAGATCGCTCACCAGTGTGCCTAACAATTTGCCCCTCCAACTGACGAGCTTCATCGGTCGCGACCGTGAAAAAGCCGAGGTCCGACAATTGCTCGCAGCAACTCGGCTCTTGACGTTCACGGGTGTTGGCGGAGTGGGCAAGACACGCCTTGCCCTCCAGGTAGCAGCCGAAGTGCTAGAGGACTTCAAGTATGGAGTGTGGTTGGTGGACTTGGCCCCGATTGCCGACCCTCACCTTACCCCGCGAGCTGTGGCTGCCGCCCTGCACGTGCGGGAGCAGGCCGGCCGGTTGCTCTTCACCACGCTTTCGGACTACCTTCGAAACAAGAATCTGCTTCTGCTCCTTGACAACTGCGAACATGTTCTGTCCATGTGCGCCGAGCTGGTTGATGCTCTACTTCGGGGATGCCCTGATCTTCGGGTGATGGCCACGAGTCGCGAACCGCTGGGCATCTCTGGCGAAGTCACGTGGAGTGTCCCGTCGCTTTCCCTTCCAGAACCGCATCGTCTTCCACCCGCGGAAAACCTTGCGGAATATGAGGCAGTCCGTCTCTTCGTCGAGCGAGCCCTGGCTGCGTCGCCTTCCTTCCGCGTGACCGATCAGAACGCGCTCGCCGTGGCACAGGTGTGCCACCAGCTGGACGGCATACCGCTGGCGATCGAGCTGGCCGCAGCGCGGATGAAAGCCATGTCGGTAGAGCAGATTGCTGCAAGGATGGACAACCGCTTCCGATTGCTGAAGGGAGGCCGCACAGCAGTAGCCCGTCACCAAACGCTGCGCAGGGTGATGGACTGGAGTTACGACCTGCTCTTGGAGAAGGAACGGGCAGTGCTGCGTCGACTATCGGTCTTTGCCGGCGGGCTCACATTGGAGGCGGGCGAGGCCGTGTGCGGGGGTGATGGGATAGATGAGGTGGAGGTTCTGGACCTGCTGGCACTTCTAGTAGACAAATCTCTCCTCGTGGCCGACGAGCAGGGCGGAGATATGCGGTACCGCTTGCTGGAAAGGTTACGGCAGTACAGCCGTGAGAGACTGATCAAGTCTCGGGAGGCCCAAGAAGTGCACGGCCGGCATCTGAGGTTCTTTCTACGGTTGGCAGAAAAGGCGGAGCCACACTTAACCACCGCAGGCCAGTTGTCCTGGCTGAGCCGTCTGGAGATGGAGCACGACAACTTGCGAGTGGCGCTGGAGTGGGCGCTGAACGGTGGCGAACTGGAGGCCGGATTGCGGCTCGCCGGAGCACTCTGGAAGTTTTGGTACGGGCACGGGCATTTCAGCGAGGGGCGCGAGTGGCTGGAAAAACTGCTGGCCAGGGGCAGCGATGCGTCGGCCTCCACGCGGGGCCAGGCTCTCGTCGGGGCAGGCGTTCTGGCATGGCGTCAAGGGGATTACCGACTGGCGGAAACCCGAGGTGAAGAGAGCCTGCGCCTGTATCGCGACCTGGGGGAGAAGCACGGCATCGCTTACTCACTCAACCTCTTAGGGGTCACCGCGCGGGATCAGGGGAGATACGAACGCGCGACGGAGCTGCACAGCGAGAGCCTGGCCCAGTTCAGGGAACTGGGCGACGATTTCGGTATCGCCTTCGCGGTCGCAGACTTGGGGCGTGCGGCATTTCGCCAGGGAGACTACGATACGGCCGCGGCCCTGAGCGAGGAGAGTCTTGCACTGTTCAGGAAAGTCGGCGAGAGATGGGGCACGGCCCGTTCCCTCTTTACCTTGGCTCGCATAGCGCTACGTAAAGGGGACTATGAACGGGCAGCGACGCTCTGCGAGGAGAGCCTTGCAATGTCCCGGGAACTGGGTGACAAGGAAGCCGTGGCCCACGCGCTTCAGAGTCTCGGTATTGTGGCCGGCGACCGGGGGCACTGGGACCGGGCGATGCGACTGTTGGGGGAGAGCGTCGCGCTGTTTCGGGAATTGGGCGATAAAAAGGGCCTCGCGGATTCACTGAGCAATTTGGGAGCGGTGACGCAAGGCCGGGGGCACTACGTAGAGGCCGCAAGGTTCCACAAGGAGTGTCTGCCATTGCGAAGGGAGCTCGGAGACACACGCGGTATTGCCGGTTGTCTGGAGAGCTTGGCGACGGTGGCTCGGTTTCGCGCACGGCTGGAGCATGCCGCCCGGCTGTTTGGTGTTGCCGAGGCGCTGCGCGAGGCGGTCGGCTCTCCCCTGCCGTCGTCACGCCGCTCCGCTTATGACAGCGATGTCGCAGCCGTGCGTGCTGAGTTGGGGGACCATGCGTACGCCAGGGCTTGGGCCAGTGGCCGAGCGATGACGTTGGATCAGGCCTTTATAAGTGCACTTGAAGGCGATCTGTAGATTTGCACTATCCGAACAGTCTCGTGCCGGGATGCCCCTAGGCCGTCTCACCTAGATAGGCGCTGATCACCGTCGGGTCGCGCTGGATGGCGTCGGGCGGCCCCTGCGCGATCTTCACCCCGTGGTCGAGGACGGCGATCCAGTCCGAGATGCCCATGACGAGCTTCAAGTCGTGCTCCACGAGGACGATCGTGATCCCCCACTCTTCGCGGATGTCTTTGATCCGGAAGACCAGGTCGGCCTTCTCCTCGGCGGTCATACCGGACGACGGCTCATCGAGCAGGAGCAGGATGGGTTCGGTCGCCAGCGCGCGCGCGATCTCCACCATGCGCTGCTGCCCCATGGGAAGATCGCCCACCCGGCGCTTGCGCATCGCCTGGAGGTCGAGAAAGTCCAGGATTTCTTCCACCCGCCGCCGGTGGCGCACTTCTTCCCGGCGCCACCGGGGGGTGGCCAGCGCCGCATCCACCAGCGACGTCTTGATGTGCAGATGCCGGCCCAGGAGCACGTTGTCCAGCACCGTAC
>JBOGSE010000128.1:0-3704 GCA_050694895.1 bacterium
CTTTTTTACTTTCAAACCCAAGCATTTCGAGCAAGCACTAGGAGGAGATCAAAATGAAAATACGCGGCCAAGAAATACTCATCCCGACCAGCATGGTCGGCAACTATCCCAATCCGAGGTGGTGGGACGCGGAATTTGCGAGGGACTTTGCCGGCGACCAAGAACCACCCGATGCCCTGATGCGAGAGGCGTTAGAGGACGCGGTCGCTGCCATCGCCAAGGATCAGGAGAACGCGGGCCTCGATATTATTGCCGATGGGCGGATCCACGGGGATAACTACGCAGACCAGGCGGTTTATTACTATTACCGCCGCTTGGGATATAACCTCAAGGGCGATTATCTTGGCTTTCCGATTTACAGCCGCCTGCACGCCGGTACCTTGGACCAAGAGGTCAAGCGGCGCGGCGCGATCATGGTGGAACAAGCCCGGGCCCTCAAGCGCGCTACCGGGAAGCCCACCAAGATCCAGTACACCGGTATTCAGGTGCTGGCACAGGCGACCAATGATCTGCACTACAAGTCCTCACGGGATCGGGCCATGGCGATTGCCGTGGCAATCAACGAAGACCTGCGGGAAGTGGATGCCCTCGGCGTCGATTTTATTCAGTTAGACGAGTTTACCTGGCCCTACGGATTTGAAGACTGGGCCGTCGAGGCCTTCAATCGGGCCGTCGAAGGCGTCAAGAACGCCCAGATCGTCGTGCACGTGTGTTGGGGAAACTGGGGGGGCACACCGGCCTACTTGCCTGATGATACGGCTAAGGCTGGCGAGATCTTCGACCTGACCAAGCGACGCGGCAAAGAACCCGCAGCCACCGCGTCGGTCGTGCCTAAGTCCTATGCAGCGCAAATCCAGGTGCTGAATCTCGAAAACTGCGGCCGCCGCAGCGACGACATGAGCGGCCTTGAGGTCATGAAGGCGCATCCACTGCCGGAGAATATCTGCTTCTGGGCCGGCGTAATCGATGTCAAGAGCACGATCACCGAAACCGCCGAGCAAGTTGCGGATCGGATCCGGCAATTGTTGCAGGTGGTACCGGCCGAACGTCTGGGGGTCACGACCGATTGTGGTCTGATCCTGCTGCAGCGCTACATCGCGATCGAGAAGCTGCACGCCTTGGTGCAGGGAACCGAGTTGGTGCGCGCGGAGTTGGCCAAGAAGGCTGCTTGACGCGCCGAACCCGTCCCAGCCAGGCGCCTTCAACCTCGGGCCTCGCGTAAGCACCACGCTATGCCGGTCTACCAGCTCCTGTGCCCTGACTGTGGTCATCGCTTTAGCGGCATGGTGTTCGCCGGTACCCGCGAGCCCGAGAAGTGGGTCTGCGCGGAGTGCGGTGGGGATCGGGCACAGAGACTAGCGGACTCGGCCCCTGTTCCGCATCCGCTTGAAGTTCAACGTGAGGCGGGTTGCCCCTATTGCAGCGGGCTCGACTAATCCAGGTGCTCGGTCCGGTGCCGCCTTTTGCGTCGATGGCGGGATAACCGCGATCTGAAGCCAGCGATGTACACTCAAACCGACAAACGCTGTGACCTCGCAAGCTTGGTAGCACACGTGCGCGAGCGCGACTGCGTGGCCATTGGCGGCGGCCTGTCCTGGCGCGAGCCCATGGCAGCTCTGCGTGAGCTCGTGCGGCAGAAGATCGGGGGCCTCAAGCTCGTGGGCTCGGCGCACGGAATCGATGTAGACCTGCTGTGCGGGGCAGGCGCTGTGGCGGTGAGTGCCGAATCTTACGTGGGATTCGAACAAGACTTCGGGATGGCTCCTAACTATCGGCGCGCCTGCGAGTCCGGGGCGGTCGAGGTGCGGGACAGCTGTTGTTATACCTTAGTGCAGCAACTACGCGCCGCGATCGCCGGTCTACCGTTCATGCCTATCCGCTCGGTGCGGGGTACGGGATTCATGCACATTGATCCGGACTACAAGACCATGCTCTGTCCGTTCACCGGGGAAGAGCTGGTCTTGGTGCCCGCGCTGCAGCCCGATGTCGCGATCCTGCATGCCCACTATGGCGACGCGCACGGCAATCTGCAGATCCAGGGGCCACCCGTTGCCGACGTCCTGTTCGCCAAGGCATCAAGAAAGGTGATCGCCACGGTCGAGAAAATCGTGCCGCCCGAGCAGCTCACGGAAGTTGGCGTAACCATCCCCTATTTCTACGTCACGGCGTTGGCCGAGGTCCCGTACGGAGCACACCCGACCGCGTGCTATCCGTTCTATGCCTACGATCGCCACCACACCGCCGAATACTACCGCTTTGCGAGCGACGGCGCGGAGCCGTTTCGGGATCTTTACCTGCAACCCTACGTCTGCGGCTGTCCCTCGCACGCCGAATATCTGGAGGCCATCGGGGGCGCAGAGGCGCTCAACCGCCTCGCCTCCTGGCAGCAGGGCTCAGACGCTTGGATGAATCTTTATGCGTGATCGATCGGCGGCGAACTGTACCTTTGGCGAGGCGATGATATATCAGATCGCTCGGACCATCGAAGATGGCATCGTGGCCTTCCACGGCTTCGGCTCCCCGCTCGTGCAGCTCGCGCTGCACCTCGCGAGGCGGACCCATGCACCCCACGTGGTCCTCGTTGCCGGCGCGACCTATGGTGTGAATCCCACACCGCCATTCCTCGCCCCGACCACGAACGATTGGGTAATGAACCGCGGGGCCGAATGCCACCTCGACATCGAAGAGCTGTTTGATCTTGCGGCGAGCGGACGAGTCGGCCGAATGTTCCTCTCCGGTCTACAGATCGACCGCTGGGGCAACATGAACGTGACCCGCGTCGGGCGAGAGCAACTGCAGCTCAAGCTGCCGGGTGGGGGTGGTGGCTGTAATCTGTCCTGTGACGTGCAGCATGTGACCATTTGGACCGCCGCACACCGGGCGCCCCCCGACTCGAAGGGCCGACGCCGGTTTCGGCTGGTCGAAGGCTGTGATTTCATCACCAGCGTGGGGCATCGTACGGCCGAGGGAAAAACCCGCTCTGAGATGCGCTATCGGGGCCAGGGACCCGACTGGATCGTCACCGAGCTCGGGGTCTTCGATTTCGATGAGTCCGGCCACGCACGGCTCGCCGCGCTATACCCGGATGTCGATGTGGCCGAGGTGCGCGCGAACACGGGTTTTGAGTTTCCGATGCGCGCGGACCTCAGCCCGGTCCCTCTGCCTACGCCTGATATGGTGGAATTTATCCGCTCCCTGGACCCGTTACGGATCCATGAGCGGGAACTGCGACCCGAGGAACGGGCGCGCAGTTTTGCGCTAGCCTGAAAGACGGAGGTGGATATGGGCGGCGAAGTGCTCAAGGTAGGGGATCTCAAGTGCCGGAAGAACTTCGTGCCCCTGCCCTATCGCCGGGTGAGCTATCAGCCCTATGCGGGAGCCATGACGGAGGCGGCTATCGAAACGCATTTGCTGTCACGCGAGGTCTACCGGCGCACCGATGTCGTGGTCTTACATAATGCAGATCATCAACTGGCCGCGGCCGCGGTGCAGCGGGCCGAATCCGACACGCTGTTCACCCGTGTCGAGGCCGTGGAGATACTGGCCTTGCCCGCTGATTGTGTATTCATACAATCACCCGAGACCGATCCGGCCAACCGCTCGGCACTCGCCAAGCTCGCTCGTGAGCACCGCCTTGGTTCGAATCGAACGGCAGTCGTTCAAGGCACCTTCGATCATATCAACATCATCCATCGCCCCGATCC
>JBOGSE010000129.1:0-6382 GCA_050694895.1 bacterium
AGGGGATTCCATTCCTGAATCCCGAGTCGTCCTCGCCGCGGCTCACCGATCGCGGCTTCAAGTGGTTCTTCCGCACCGGCCCCCACGACATCACATTCACCAAGCTCTTCTTCGAAATGATGGACGACCTGAAGCGCCGCGGGCAGCGGATCTCCAGGGTTGCGATCCTCTCCGAGGACACGGAGTTCGGCGCAACCGCCGCGGGGGTGGCGAAGGGGTACGCTGAGATCTACAAGTACAATGTCGTCGCGACGGAATACTATACCTCGCCGCCCTCCAGTCTGACCGCCGAACTGCTGCGCATCCGCTCCGCAACCCCCGATGCTATCATCGGCGCCAACTACCTGGTGGACGCGGTAATAATCGTCCGGCAGCTGAAGGAGATGCGGTGGTTCCCGCAGGGCTTCATGGTGCACGCCGGGTTCACGACCGTGCCAGACTTCCTCAACACGGTCGGTAGGGACGGCTTCTACTTCCTGCCGCGCGCCCCGTGGGCGCTGGGAATGGGGCGCGGCAAGCCGCTCGTCACCCGCGTGAACGAGATGTACAAGAGGAAGCACGGGTCCGACATGGATGAAGTCAATGCGCGCGGGTTTACCGGTCTGCTGACCCTGGCCGATGCTATCAATCGGGCGGGATCGACGACCCCGGCGGCGATCGCCGGAGCGCTTCGCGAGACAAACATCCCCGGCTCGCAGCTCATCATGCCGTGGCAAGGCATCGAGTTTGACAGCAAGGGACAGAACCGCCACGCCGCGGGGCTGATGACACAGATCCTCGACAATGACTACAAGGTGGTCTGGCCATTTGACGTGGCCGAGGCCCCGATCGTCTGGCCGGTCCCGCCCTGGGACAGGCGGTAGGCAGCGGCACGCGGGGGCCCGGCGCGTGGGCATACGCCTACGCGACCGGGTCCCTGGATAAGACGCCGCGTTAAGGGTCCGCTCGTAGACCTCTTCCTGCAGTCCGCGATCAACGGCCTGGTGCTGGGGCTGGTCTACGCCCTCATCGCGCTGGGGCTGTCGTTCATCTGGGGTGTGATGGATGTCGTCAACCTGGCGCATGCGGAGTACCTCATGCTGTCGATGTATGCGACCTACTGGCTGTGGGCACTCGGACGCATCGAGCCGTCGCTGGCAGTCCCCATCGTTGTCCCATTGTTCTTTCTGCTCGGCTGGCTCACGTACCGGTTGTTGATCCGCCACATTCTGAGGGCGTCGATGGTCGCGCAGATCTTCGCGACGTTCGGCCTCCTGTTCGTCCTGCGCTACAGCGCGTTCGCGGGCTTCGGTCCCAACGTCTACGGCATCTGGGAACAGGGCCTCGGCGGCAGTCTCTCCATCCTAGGGACATTCATCGCCACGCCGAGGCTCGTCGCCGCGGGGGTGTCGCTCGCCGCATTCGGCCTGCTGTGGCTGTTCCTGCGAAACACGAAGCCCGGCAAAGCGCTGCAGGCCGCCGCGCAGGATCGGAACGTCGCCCTCGCGCTCGGGATTCCGGTGGAACGGATGTACGCTTTGAGTTGGGGGATCGGGATCGCGAGTGTCGCGCTTGCGGGAGTGTTCCTCTCGCCGTTCTATCAGGTGTCCCCCACGATTGGGGATGCCTTCCTGCTCATCGCGTTTGCCAGTGTCGTTTTGGGGGGCTTCGGCCGGGTGGACGGCGCCCTGGTCGGCGGGCTCTGCATTGGTTTGTTGGAGAGCGTTCTCGGGACACTGATCTCCCCGACCTTCAAGCTGCTCTTTGTTTTCGGGGTCTTTGTGCTCATGCTGTTGTTCCGTCCTGAAGGTTTGCTCGGGCAGGCCCGGTGATCCGGCGTCATCACGCTCGTCGCAGCGCGCCGTGGTTCGTCGCCGGGGCCAGCGTCGCGTTGCTCCTGATCCCGCTGCTGGTCCGCGACACCTTCTTGCTCAACGCCATGATTCTCGTCTTCCTGTTCGGGGCAATGGCGCAGGGCTGGAACCTGATCGGCGGGTACGCCGGACAGATCTCGTTTGGCCACGCGGTGTTCTTCGGGATCGGGGCGTACAGCGGCGCGATCCTGCTGGGCCAGCAGGCGCTCAGTCCGTGGATCGGCGCATGGATCGGCGCGGCGCTCTCGATGCTCGTCGCGCTGGCGGTGGGGTATCCGACCTTCCGGCTGCGCCGCCACTTCTTTGCCCTTGCGACGCTGGCCCTTGGAGAGATCGCCCGCATCTCCTTCCTGAACTGGAAGTACGTGGGCGCGGCCATCGGGCTGTACCTGCCGTTGCAGTATCGGAACCAGCTCGCGTTCCTGATGTGGGACAGCAAGCCGCCGTACTATCTGGTGGCCCTGGCGCTGTTCGCGCTCGCGACCGCGCTCGTCGCGATCCTCGACCGCAACCGGGCGGGCGCCTATCTGCGGGCCATCAACCAGGACGAGGATGCTGCGGAAATGCTTGGCATTCCAACCCGGCGGTACAAACTCTACGCGATGGCCATCAGCGCCGCCGTCGCCTCCCTGTGCGGGACCGTGTATGCGCTCTACGTTCTCTATATCGATCCATACAATGTCATGACCGGCCGGATCTCTCTGCTC
This sequence comes from bacterium, assembly GCA_050694895.1. Lineage (GTDB taxonomy): Bacteria > Sysuimicrobiota > Sysuimicrobiia > Sysuimicrobiales > Humicultoraceae > JBQTJP01. The sequence continues at coordinate 2,561 of JBOGSE010000129.1, forward strand.
GTCGTCGTGATCGCGCTGATTGGCGGCCGCGCGACGGTCTGGGGTCCGGTGCTCGGGGCGCTCTTCATCGTGCTGCTGAACGAGTACATGCGGTCGTGGCTGGGCGGGACCGGCAGCGGGGCGGACTTCATCCTGTTCGGGCTGCTGATCGTTCTCGTGTCGATTCGCGAGCCCAGGGGCATTGTCGGCCTCTTGCGGCGGCGCGTGCGCCAACCGGCGCTGCCCATCCAGGGGGCGGCGGACGATTCTCCGGCAGCATCACAGGATCCGGCTCGCACCCCGGCGGCTCGGCCGGTCTCCGGAGGAGACGCCGTGCTTCGGGTTCATGGGGTGCACAAGCGGTTTGGCGGAGTGCATGCGGTCCGCGACGCGACGCTGGAAGTCCGGCGTGGAGAGATCCTGGGGCTGATCGGTCCGAATGGCGCGGGCAAGAGCACGCTGTTCGAGTGCGTCACGGGGTTCCTCCGGCCTGAGGCCGGCGACACGCGCCTGGATGGCGTGCGCCTCAACGGGCTGCCGCCCCATCGCGTCGCCTGGCACGGTGTGGCGCGCACCTTTCAGACGATGCGGGTCTTTCCCGAGATGACGGCCTGGGACAACCTGATGTGCGCCCAGGAGCACCGCGGTGAAGGGCTGTGGGAAGCATCGCTCTCCCGGCATCCACAGGTGATTGGGGACCGGGGGCGGGCGCTGCTGCACGCCTTCGGCCTGTGGGATGTGCGCGACCTCCCCGCCGGCGCGCTCTCCTACGGTCAGCAGAAACTGCTCTCGATCTCCATGGCCGTGCTGCGCAAGCCCGCAGTGGTCCTCCTCGACGAGCCGGCCGCTGGTGTGAACCCGACCCTCCTCATGCAGATCGTGCAGCACATCCGCGACCTCAATGCGTCGGGTGTCACCTTCTTGGTCATCGAGCACAACATGGAGATGATCATGGCCCTGGCCCACCGGATCGCCTTTATGGCCGAGGGGCAGGTCGTCGCGGTGGGCACGCCCGAGGAGATTCGACGCAACCAGATGGTGCTGGATCTGTACTATGGACAATGAGCCCGTGACCATGAGCGCGGCGCACGCCCTCCTCGACCTGCGCGACGTTCACGCCGGGTACGATCGGCGCGAGGTGATCCGCGGGGTCTCGCTCCAGGTCCGGGCCGCCGAGATCGTGGTGATGATCGGGCCCAACGGGGCAGGCAAATCCACGCTGTTGAAGACGGTCTTCGGCTTTCTGGCGCCCACGGCGGGCGAGGTGCGCTTCCTGGGAGAGTCGATCGGCGGAAAGGATCCGCCAGAGGTCCTCCGCCGGGGGATCTGTTACGTGATGCAGGGCTACAGCGTGCTGCCGAATCTGACCGTGGAAGACAACTTGATGCTAGGCGCCTATATCCGGACCGACCGCCGCGTCCGAGGGGATATGGAGCGAATCTTCGATCTCTTTCCTCAAGTGCGCGCGCGGCGGCGCCACAAGGCGAGGGTCCTCAGCGGCGGTGAGCGCCGCATGCTGGAGCTGGCGCGCGTGCTGCTTCTCGATCCCAAACTTGTCCTGCTTGACGAACCCACGATCGGCCTCGGGCCACGGGTCCGCGACCAAGTCTATGGAATCGTGCACGACCTGCGCGAGCGCGGCATTGCGCTCTTCATCGTGGAGCAGAACGCCCGCACGGCCCTGCGGCACGCCGACCGCGCGTACGTCCTCGAACAGGGCCGCATCCGGTTTGAAGGCACCGGAGAGGCGATTCTCCATCATCCGGAGGTGCAGCAGGCGTATCTTGGGTCGCGGGCCTAGAGTCTACCCGCTGCTCCCGGTGCGGGCGCCCCTTAGCCGTTCCGCCAGGCCAGCCTTGATCTTCCCGAATGCGGCCGACGCCGCGGCTGCCAGCAGCCGCGTGTCGCTCCCGGCCGAGACGAATCTGAAACCCTGATCGATCCGTTCCAGGACTTCGTCGGCGGTGCTCGCCATGTAGCCGGCCGCGATGTGGTGTCGCTCGGCGGCGCCGAGGACGCGATCAACGGCGCGTTTGAACTCCGGGTCGTCGAACTGTCTGAAGAGATTGAGGTTCGCCGAGAGATCGTTGGGACCGATGAACAGGACATCCACGCCCGGGACGGTCGCGATCACGTCGACATTCTCGAGGGCCTCAGCCGTCTCGATCTGGCAGATCACCAAGACCTGGCTGTTCCACCGGGCGAAGTAATCTGGGAGATCCATCCCATACCGGCTGGCCCGGGTTCCGGCGACGCCGCGAATCCCCTCGGGCGGGTACTTCGCGGCTGCCACGGCGGCCTGCGCCTGCTCCAGCGTGTTGACCAGTGGAACGACGACCCCGTACGCGCCGCGGTCCAACGCCTTCTTGATGAGCGCCTGGTCGTTGGCAGCGACTCTGACCAATGGCACGACGTCGGTGCCATTCATCGCACGCAGCGCATGCTCAACGGTCTCACCTTCCGCCGGGCTGTGCTCGGTGTCGATCAGCAGCCAGTCCGGCTGGAAGCTGGCAATGAGCTCGACGATTGACGGGGAGGGGAGGCTGATCCACTGTCCGACGGCTGGCAGCCCGTCGGCAAGTCGTTGCTTGACGGTGTTATTCAGCATTCAGCCCACTCCCATCTTGTCCAGGATGGAGATACGCGCCGACTCCTCAATGATTAGATGTCCGGCTCCCTTGGGTCCGAGGAGATCGCGGATACGGCGCACCGTCGCGTCGTCTACCCATGAACGAGGAAATTCCTTGGCGACGTATGCGAGCAGGCTGCGGAGCGAGACCGCATGATGCAGGAGATGGAAGACCTCCGTGTGGCGGAGGCGGAACAGACCCTGCTGCACGATGCTCTCGACCTTCCCTTGTGCCACCCGAAACCTCATCCGCCCACCCCTCAAGCCTCCAACGATCCGGCGCCCCTCAGGCGATTGCCACCAGATGATGCGACGGTCCGGCGTTGGGCGGATATCGAGGAGCACCCCGTTCTTCCTCAGCACGCGCCGTGCGGTGTGGAGGGCATGAACCATGCCCCGGACGGCGATTCATCACAACGACCACGAAAACACGGCCACATCGAACTCCCCGTCCGGGAACGGGAGGGATTCGCCAGACGCCACCTCGAAGTCCACGCGGCCTTTCACGCGCGTCGGCAGGGCCCGACGAGCCCTGGCGATGTCCAGGCGATCGGGATCGATCGCGACCACGCTGCGCGCGCGCTCGGCGAGTGGCCAGGTCAGCCGTCCGTCACCACACCCGATCTCGAGCACTCGCTTCCCGGCGAGAGAAACCAACCGGTCCAAGGTGGCGAGCTCGATGCCTTCAGGATCCATTCCGGCGCCACGCATCTCGATCACCCGCGTGGTCCTTCGCCCGGACCGTAGGACCTCCTTCATTCCGCGGCGTCCTTCACGACGGCTGCCAGGGTCTCGTAGAGCGCCTCAAGATGCCGCTCCGCCTCTTCATAGCGCAGCCGCATGGCCTTCGCGCGCTCGGGGTCGCGGTAGAGGTCGGGGTCACCGAGCCAGGCGCCGGCCTCGGCCAACTCTCGTTCTGCCGTCGCGATCTGAATGGCCACGTCGTCGAACGTCGGGGCCGCCGGGCGCTCGGCCGCGCGAGTGCGCCTGGGTGTTTTTGGCCTTCCATGGCCCGGCTCTGCCTGCGCGGGTAGCCGCACCGCCTCTCGTGCATGGCGTTCCCGCAGTTCGTGGTACGTGCCGCGGAAGTCTTCGACGCTGCGATCGTCGACGGTCAGGATGCGCGTTGCCAGCCGCTCCAACAGGTAGCGGTCGTGTGTGGCCACAATCATCGTGCCCGGGAACTCGCCTAAGGCCTCCTCCAGTGCTTCGCG
>JBOGSE010000130.1:0-8060 GCA_050694895.1 bacterium
GGTACATCTCCTGCTCGTACCAGTGATCGTGCAGGGGCGTCTCCGCGCCGGGCGCGACCTCGAAGATACGCATCGCAAAATTTTCGGCGCCGCGTTTCTGGTCGATCACCCAGCGGATTTTCACGCCTGGCATCGAGGCAGGCTCATCGGCCGGGTCGTCCTCGGGACGAAAGATCTCCATGGTCGTGCCTCCTTCACCGGGACTTTCTTGGATGCGGCCGGGCGTTCCTGCGTAGTGAGCATGGATTCGAGGATGCATTCGGACGACACGGCGGCGCGTCTTCAGCGGCTCGTCGAAGACCTGAAGCGCAGGGGGTGCATACGTACCGCAGGTGTCGAAGCGGCATTTCGTGCCATCCCGCGGCATCTCTTCGTGCCCGGCGTGCCGCTCGACGATGTATACGTTGACAAAGCGATTCCCACGAAGCGCGCCGCCGACGGCGGGTTCATCAGTTCTTCCTCACAACCGGCCGTCATGGCGCTGATGCTCGAGCAGCTTGGTCTTGAGCCAGGCCACCGCGTGCTGGAGATTGGGGCCGGGACCGGTTACAACGCGGCGCTCATGAGCCACATCGTCGGACCAACCGGTCAGGTCGTGACGATGGACATCGACGAGGATCTCGTAGCGGGCGCCCGTGAGCACCTCGCGGCGGCCGGATTCGATGCCGTGCGCGTAGTATGCGGAGACGGAGGGCTCGGGTATCCCGAGGCCGCTCCGTACGACAGGATCGTTCTGACTGTCGGTGCGTGGGATATCACACCGGGCTGGCGCGAGCAATTGAAGCCGGGCGGGCGGCTGTTGCTGCCACTGTCGATCAAAGGTCCGCAGATGTGCGTCGCGTTCGAGCAGGCCGATGGTCATCTGCAGAGCGTGTCTATCGAAGAGTGTGGCTTCATGACGCTGCGCGGCGCGTTTGCTGGTCCCTCGGGTTGGATTCGGGTGGGCGAGATCACTGTAGGGGTCGTGGACCCCGCCGTTGTCAACGCCGTTGAAATCGCCGAGTGGCTGAACACTCGCAGCCAGGACAGGCCCACCGGAATTCGCGTCAAGGCCGGCAATGTGTTCGCGTCACTGAGCCACTGGCTCTCGTTTCGCGAGTCTGGCTATTGCACTGTGATCGCCGAGGGGGACGCGGCCGATCGCGGCATCATCCCCGACCTCTTCCGGTGGTCCCCCGTGAGCACGGTCCGACAGGTCAGCACACATGGCGTGGTCGGGGCTCGGGGCGTGTGCCTGTTCATGCGGCCATCCGACGCGCCGCCCGGGGCCGAAGGCGACCCGCCTTGGCGTCAGCCCTTCGATCTGTGTGTCCGCACCTTTGGTACCGATGACGCCCTCGCGGAGCGCGTGATCGAACACGTCAAGGCTTGGGACGCAGCCGGCCGTCCACACCCCAAGGAACTCCGCATAAGGGCTTATCCGAAAGATGCTGGGTATCGTCCCTCCGAGGGCGAACTGGTGGTGGACAAACGGTGGTCGCGACTCGTGCTCAACTGGCCAAGAGGAGGGTGAGATGCAGTGATTGAGTATGCTCCAAAGATCCATGAGTATCTGGACAAGCTGGTCCCTCCTCGTCCGTCTGAAATGCTCGCGATGGAGGCCTACGCGAAGGAGGCGCGGTTTCCGATCGTGGGACCGGCAGCCGGCTACATGTGCTATCTCATCGCGCGGATGATTGGCGCGCGCCGCATCTTCGAGATGGGATCCGGCTATGGCTATTCGACGGCGTGGTTCGCGAGGGCCGTGCAGGAGAACGGCGGCGGGACGGTGTTCCATGTTGTGTGGGATGAAGAGCTCTCGCGCCGGGCGCAACGCCATCTCACTGCGCTTGGCTTCGACGGCATCGTGCAATACCGTGTGAGCGAGGCGGTGGCGGCGCTGCGGCAGACCGACGGACCGTTCGACCTGATCTTCAACGACATCGACAAAGAGGCCTATCCGGAATCGCTGCCGGTGATCGCCGCGAAGTTGCGGCCGGGTGGCGTGCTTATTGTGGACAACATGATCTGGCACGGCCGGGTCCTCGATCCCAGCGACCGGTCGCCGGCGACGGAGGGCGTCCGGACCTTTACACGCCTGATCACTACGGATCCAGGATGGATCTGCACGATCATTCCAATCCGCGATGGCTTGCTGCTCGCATACCGGACCGAGGGCCGTTCCGGGTGAGGGAAGTGAACTGCTCACGCGGCTGTCGTGCCCGCGGGCGAAGGCGTTTTGGGTTTCAAGGTTGGTGTGTTGCGTGTCAGGCCTGAGTCACTCGGGGTCCGTGACTCATGCACCATGGCCTAATGTGCGCGGGATCGCCTCGCCCGATAGGCCCACGTCGTCAAAATCTATGATATAAAGCTCCTCATCTACATTCCGCCCCTTCATCGTATCCAGCGGCATTCTCTCAGAGTCTCCAAGTCGGTTGACTTTCCAGATGTTCTTGACGAGGAGTTTGAAAAAGAGATTGGGGTCGTGAATCCCGTGAGAGAACCAGTCCCCGTAATCGAGGAGCAAAGTCCCCTCGCCAACTACCCAGTCGCCAGGGTTCCGGTACCCCAGTTGTAAAGGGCGAAGGTGGCGGCCGTTCGTATAGAATCGGAATCCCAGCGTCTCCACGACGACGAATGGCTTTTCCTCAGAGCTATAGACCAGGATCACTCTTCCTCGAAAGCGGTATTCAGCGTCCCGTATGTGAGTGAATTCCTCTAGACCAGCGGGACACCACTCGAGCCTTTGGGTGTCCATTCTAAAGGAGAGATTCACCGCCTCACCCTTTGAAAAGGGCGTATAGGCCTTGTCCCAGATGAGCCAGGATTCGAAAATTGCCGTGAGCTGCATCTAACTTGAGATCGTATCATAGCTTATTCTTGCCGCGCTTATGTAGTCTAACTACTGGTCGACGAGGCCCTGTACCGCTGCAGCGGAGCTCGTCCCCGCGGCAACGGCTTGACTTCCACCGTAAACTCGCGTGCACCGCTGCGCGTCTAATCGAGCAAACGGGGCAGATCGGGCCGGAGCCGGAGCCAGAAGGGAGTGAGTGGAGGATGCGAAAGATCGCAGTCGCCGCGCTTGCGCTGGCGGCCGCCGGCATGCTTACGACCACCGCCCACGCGGCGTCGATCAATCAACGGCAGCATCACCAGGCCCACCGCATCGCGCAGGGCGTGCACTCTGGTGAGTTGACACGCCGGGAGACCGCGCGCCTGCTGGCCCAGCAGGCCTATATCCGGGTGGAAGAGGCCCGGTACCGCCGCAGCGGGGCGGGCCTTTCTCCGTGGGAAAGGCTCGACCTCCAGCGAGATCTCAATCGGGCCAGCCGGAACATCTTCCGGCAGAAGCACGACAGACAGGATCGCTAGCAGCAGGTTTTCAGCACGACAGGGGTACTAGTAAGAACTTCCGGGGGGCCGCACCTGCCCGGCCTCCGGTTACGCTCCTAGACTGGCACCGTCTGATCTTCTATTCGCTTGCTGCGCGTCGTCAGTACCTCAGGCCGTGTCTTTCCAACCACGACCGTATCATCCTGCCTGAATCCGCCAACCCCATAGATGTACACGCCGGGCTCGCAGGAGTACACTTCATTCTCTTCCAGCGGGCGGTAGTTGAACGCCATGTCCTCTGGGAACTCGTGGCCGGCGATCCCCATGCCGTGGCCTGTGCGGTGCATGATGTGGTCGGCGAACCCGTGCTGCTCGATGACCCGCTGCGCCGCCGCGTCGACTTCCGCAACCGGAGTGCCTGCGACGAACTTCTCAATGGCGGCGAGATTGGCCTCGGTAGCGGCCGCGTAGGCCTTCCGCTGGATGTCGCTGCGCGGGACGCCCAGGAACAGCGTCCGCTCGTTCTCCACCACGAGCCCGTTCAGCCGCACGATGATGATGTTGACGATCCCGTCGCCCTTCTCGAGGCGCATTCCGGCGTCCGCGCCGGTGCCGTGGGGGGACGCCGACGCCGGACCCGATAACGAGAACACACGGACTTCGACGCGGTCGCCGCGGAAGCGCGCAGCGCCCTCGACGGCCATCCGCCTGGCCACCTCCAGATCGAGTTCGGCCACCAGCATGCCCGGGCGCGCGAGTTCCATGTACCGGTCCTGGCCCCAGTCGGTCAGCGCCGCTGCGAACCGCATGATCGCAAGTTCCTGCGGGTACTTCACCTGACGCATCTCGACGAGGAACCGGGTCGCGTTGCCGATTTCGCTGACGCCGTGCAGACGCCTCGTCAGTCCGCGAAACACGGACACGCGGTCCGCGACGAGGCTCCCCTTTGTGAACCCACCCCACTCGCGCAGTTTCGCGGCCAGCAGATCGAGCCAGCGGTCCCGGGTGTAGGTTCGATGTGTGGTGCGCGGGTGCTCGACGTAGAGGGCGTAGTTGGCGACATGCAGGGTGCCGCGCTCCCGTGCCATCATCAAGTGGTGCGTCGAGAGCTCATTCATGATCAAGAAAGGCTCACCCCGGGCGGGAATCACCGCGGCGATCGGCCGTTCCCAGGGAGCCACGTCGAGGTGGAAGCCGGTCAGCATGTAGAAATGATCGGGGTCGGAGATCAGCAGGGCCTGGGAATCGTGCGCGGTGAGAAACTCGCGCGCCCTGCGCTGCCGATCCGCAAACACCTCGGCGGGGATGAATGCCACGGTCTCCTCCTTCGTCAGGTCGACAACCTGGGATCGAGCGTGTCGCGCAACCAGTCGCCGACGAGGTTGACGCCGAGCGCCGTGACGACGAGCGCCAGGCCGGGAAATGTCGTCATCCACCACGCGTTGTAGATGTACGTCTTGCCTTCGTTGAGCATATTGCCCCACGATGCCGTCGGCGGCTGCACGCCGAATCCCAGGAAGCTGATCGCGGCCTCGGCCACGATGAACTGCGCCACCTGGAGCGACGACAGGATGATCAGCGGCGTCCACAGGTTTGGCAGGAGATGGCGGGTGACGATCCGCGTTTCAGGTGCCCCGAGCGCTCTGGCGGCTTCGACATAGTCCAGGGTCTTGAGCGCGAGGACCTCGCCGCGAATCAGGCGGGCATAGACGACCCAGCCCGTGATGATGAGCGTCAGAATGATGTTCTGCAGCCCGATGCCCAGAATGGCGTTGACCACGAGCGCCAGCAGAATAAAGGGAAACGAGAGTTGCACGTCCACCAGCCGCATTAACACCGCGTCGGTCTTCCCTCCGAGGTATCCGGAGACAATGCCCACGAAGAGCCCGAGCGCGCCCGCGATCCCCACGGTGGCCAGACCGATGGCGAGCGACACGCGCGCACCGTACAGGATGCGCGAGAAGAGGTCCCGGCCGAGCTGGTCGGTTCCCAACCAGTGGGAAGGCGACGGCGGCTGCAGCGAGCGCGAGAGTTCGCCCTCGACCGGGCCATAGGGTGCCAGCAGCGGAGCCATCGCAGCGGTGGCGACGACCAGCGCCACGACGGTCAACCCAAACGTGCCGGAACGATTCAGGAGAAGGCGCCGGCGCGCACGGCGCCGGGGCGCAAGCGCAGGCGCCAGCGTCGCGGTGGTGTTACTCATAGCGAATTCTAGGATTGAGCCAGCAGTAGGCGAGATCCGCCGCCAGATTGAGCAGCGAGTAGAGAACCGCCGTCAGGAATACGCCGACCAGGACAACAGGAAAGTCGCGGTTGAGCAGAGCCTGCACCAGGAATCGCCCGACACCCGGCCAGGCAAAAATCGTCTCGGTGATCACCGCGCCGCCCAGTAGGTTTCCCAACTGAAGTGCGAGCAGCGTCACGATGGGAAGGCTGGCATTCTTGAGCGCGTGCTTGTACAGGACGCGCGCTGGCCCCAGGCCCTTCGCATGCGCGGTTCTGATGTAGTCCTGGCCCAGCACATCGAGCATCATTGAGCGCGTGAGCCGCGCGAAACGGGCCGCCACGAAGGCGGCGAGGGTGATCGACGGCAGAATGAAGTGCACCCAACTTCCCCGCCCGCTCGTGGGAAGCCAGCGCAGCCACACCGAGAAGACGTAGATGAGCATCAAGCCGAGCCAGAAGCTGGGAATCGCCTGTCCCAATACGGTCGTGCCGATCCCGAGATGATCGAACCATGAGTTACGGCGCGCGGCCGAGATCACGCCCACCGGAATGGCGGCTGCCAGCGCCAGCAGCATGGCCACCCCAGACAGAGAGAGCGTCGCGGGAAACCGCTGCAGCACCAGTCTCAGGGCGGGCTCGTTCTGCCGCAGCGACGCGCCGAAGTCGCCGCGGAGGGCGCCGCGCATGAATCGCACATACTGGACCAGCCAGGGATCGTTGAACCCGAGGCGATCGCGAAACTCCTCAATTTGCTTGGGGGTTGTATCGGTCGGCAGAAACAGCTTGACGGGATCGCCTGCCAGAAACTGCAGGCTGAAGACCGCGGTCAGCGCCAGAAAGAGCACCACTGCGGCCTCCAACAGGCGCCGGGCGACGAACTGGCCCATCGGAGTGCGCTAGGACACGGGCGTGACCCGATCGCCGGGTCCGCGCATCACCGCCTCGTCCACGACGCGTCGTGCAAGAAGATTTTCTCGGCCGGATGCGGCTTCCAATCCACTCTCTTGTTCACCCCATAGAGGTCGTGCTGCTGCCAGAGGAAGATCCACGGGGCCTCGGTGTAGAGCATGACCTGAATCCTGTGCCACGCCGATTGGCGCTTCCTGGCATCGACAACCGGGAGGACCTTGTTGATCTCCTGGGTGAGCGCCGAGGTGCCAAATCCGCTGTAGGTGCGATCTGGCCGGAACAACTCGGCGATGGTGCCCTGCGCCTCCAGCGCGGGGCCCCAGCCGAGGTAGAACATCTCGCCGGTGCGCCGGTTGATGATCTTGTCCAGATGGGTGCCCCACTCGTTGACCTGCACCCTGACTTTGATTCCAATCCGGCCCAGGTAGGAGGCGATGGCTTCGGCGGCTTCCTTGTCGAGGGGATAGCGGCCCGATGGCGAGTCCAGCGTGAATTCCATGCGGGCCGGGTCGAAGCCGGCTTCCTTTATAAGCTGCACGGCCCGCTGTGGATCGTACGGATACGGCTTGAGGTTTGGATTCACGTTCTCATTGATGGACGAGAGCGGCCCGGGGATCCGGGTGGCGCGGCCCTTGTACAGGTTGGTGATAATGCCGTCAACGTCGACCGCGTAGTTGAGGGCCTGGCGCACCCGACGGTCTTGCAACGGTCCTGGCTTGAAGTTCACCAGGGCGACGTAGTTGATGCGCGACGACGGAACGCTCCGGACCTCGGCGCTCCCACTGCGATTCACCTGATCGACGGCGACCGGTGGCACATCTTTGACGATGTCGGCCTCGCCGGCCAGCAGCGCGGCCTGGCGCGCGCTGAAGTCGGGAATGAACCGGAACTCCACGCGCCGCACGGCCGGCGGCTTGTTCCAGTACGTTGGGTTGGCTTCCAGCACGAGCCGTTCGTCGCGATCCCACCGCACGAACTTGTATGGTCCCGCGCCGATGGGCTGGCGGGAGGCCATGTCATTGCCGACCTGGCGCACATAGCTGGGATTCTGGACGGTGAAGTCGACGAGGTAGTAGCGCAGGATCGGCGCCGGCTCCTTGGTCCGGATGCGCACGGTCAGCGGGTCGACGACCTCGACCGACTCCACGAACGAGAACCGCGGGCGGTAGTGAGACTCGTTCTTGGCATCGAGCAGCCACTCGATCGTCCACTTGACCGCATCCGCGGTCAGCGGGTCGCCGTTGTGGAACCGAACTCCGGACCGCAGTTTGATGACCCAGGTCAGGTCGTCGGGGGTCTGCACGGGCTCCGCGGCGAGCGAGGGCCTGATGCGGGGCGGATCACCGTCCCAGAAGTAGAGCCGATCGTAGATGTTTCCCTGCTGGACGTTCGTCGTCCAGTCCACGATGCGCATGGCCATCAGGCTGCGAGGCTCTGCGCCGAGCGCGATGACGAGCGGGCGCTCCTGAGCCCCGATGGGCATGCTCGTATTGCCGACCAGAGCCAGGAGCAGCGCGACCACGAGGCCGATCCCGAGCATACGCATGCGTCACCCTCCTGCAGAGTAAATCGTGCGGTGATTGCTCTTCCGCGCGTTCGCGAGGAGTCCTGCG
>JBOGSE010000131.1:0-2101 GCA_050694895.1 bacterium
GACCCGCTCGGCCGTGAGGCGCAGGGCGCGCTCCTTGTCGAGGCCGAGCGGTGGCCCGATGTTGATCTGCGTCGCCCCGCGCGCTGCCAGCCACCGGACGCGCTCGGTCAATTGCTCGGGATCGCCCACGATCGCCAGGCGGAACATCTCCGCGCGCACCAGCGAGCAGGCCCGCGCAGTCTCCCCCTGCTGTAGAGCCGCGCGGATCGGGTCGAAGTCGGCGGGCGACAAGCCAATCGGTGCGAGCGTCTCTTCACGCAGCGACGGTCCATAATAAGCGATCAATGGCCGTAGCGCTTCCTGGGCCTCCGCCGGCGTGCTACCGATCGACCACCACACGCACGCGGCCAGGTCGAAGTTGTCGAGCGAGCGGCCGGCCCGCGCTGCGCCGGAGCGCACGCGCCCGACGACCACGTCGATGATCTCGGGCGGGAACACGATGGGCAGCCCGCCATCGCCGGCCTCGCCCATGTACTCGAGAATCTTTGGCCCCTGGCCACCGATGTAGATCGGGATCGGCTCTGACGGCGTGCGGAACGTGAGGCGCGCCCTGGCCGTCCAGCCGCGGAAGACGGTTCCGTCGAAGGCGGCGTCTTCTCCACGCAACAGCCGGCGGAGTAGGTCGACACCTTCGCGCAGGCCCGACAACGGCCGGCGCTGGCGCAGGCCGGCCCAGTCGAGCACCGGAGGGTCGCCGGGGCCGATGCCGAGGACGAAGCGCCCCTCGCTGAACTCCTGCAGGCTGGCCGCTCGCATTGCAATTTCCGCGGGGCTAGAGGAATAAGGGTTAACGATGCACGTACCGATGCGGATCCTGCGCGTAGCGGAGGCCACGGCCGTCAGGGCGATCCACGCGTCACGCTGGAAGAGATCTTCGCAGTACCAGACGTCGTCGAAGCCCAAATCCTCGGCGAGTCGTCCCCATCGAACGACGTCGCGGATGACACCGGATTCGCTGTTGAACCGGATACCGAAGCGCAGGCGGCCGTGACTCATCTCATTTCCGTGCTCTGAAACAGATGAAGCCGGGGTGCCTCAGGATCTTCTCGATACACAGACTTCAGGTCGAGCACGTATCCGAAGACGAGCGGACACACAATCAGATCGAACGTCTTATCGGCAAGAAACGTCAGGGGTCTCGAGAGGTCCGCTTCGAAGACTTCCGCCCTGAGCCCCACCCTCTGTCGGGCTAGAGCCACCATCTTCACATCACCCACCCGTCGAACAACGCTGATCTACCTTACCATACTGAACCACACTGCTTACGGCACAGGGTCGGACGGGTGTTGCAACGAATCTCCTGCCACCATGGGAGGCGGGATGCGTGCCAACCGCGTGCAGAAAGCCGTATGCCGGCGGGCCGTCGCCGATGCGTTGGGCGAGGCCGCGGCAGAGGCCGTCATGCGGGAGACGGGCATTGACAGCCTGCCTGAGCGTCTGCCTGTCGGTGCCCGCGACCTGGACACATTGGGCCGCGAGCTGCGGCCGTTTGTCGACCTTTACCGTGCGGTGCTGGCGTGCAGCGACCGCGAGACCGCGCTTCGGGTCGCGCGGCATGCCATTGTCGAATCCGGCCGGGTGAGCCACGCTGGCGACGCAAGCGCGCAGCGCGAAGTGGTGACCGCCGGTGACGCCGGCGCGGGGTTGAACCTTACGAGCCCGCCGCCGCAAGGTTTCCAGGCGTCCCCAGAAGAGCTCGAGAAGCAGTTCGAGGAGGGGATGAGTTACTTCTCGTGCCGGGGCAGGCTGCTGGCGTACACGCCTGACTACGTGCGATTTCACATCACCGACTGCAACTGGGTGCGTGCCATGCAACGCGCGGGCGCGCCCGAGCTGATCCCGTTTTTCTGCGAGACCGACGAGCGCTTCATGGACGGCCACCCGACGCACCGGCTGATCCGGCCGACCGCGATTGGGCTCGGCGACGATCACTGCGACTTCCAGTACGTCCCAAGATCGGCGGAGGCTACTCCGCGCCGGGAGGGAGAAAAATGAAGGGTGAGCATCGCGATCACGGCCGCTATACACGCCGCGCAGTTCTGAAACAGGCCGCAGCGGTTGCGGGCACCGGACTCGCGCTGGATCTTCTCGGCCACCGCGT
>JBOGSE010000132.1:0-2649 GCA_050694895.1 bacterium
AGTGGTAGGCGCCGGTGATGAAGATGGAGCCGGTCCAAAAGACCACCGGTGTGGTGAGGAGGAACAAGATCCAGTTTGCCGGGATCGGCTCCGGGAGCCGCACGCCCAGCAGGTTGGCGCCCAGCGGTGAGTAGAGCACTGCCGGCACCGTGAGCGCGAGTGACCAGAGGAACCGCCGCCGCATGTCCGCCTCCATGAAGCGGGCCATGCGGGGGTCGGCCATCATGGCATCGTGGTCGTGGGCCTCGGCGACGCCGTGATGCGTCTCGTGGTGGGCGTGACCGCCAGCTTTCTCCTCGAGGTTGTACTCGAACTGCTTGGCCTCGAACTCGCAGCCGCACGAGGTGCCCAGCACCGCTGCCTGGCAGGACAGGCACACGCGCCCACAGATGGGGCAGGCCACGCCTGCCTGGTGGCCATCGTGGGACTCGGGTCGCGCGGACGGCGCGTGATGTTTGTGCGGCGCCGTGCGCATCTGGGCGATGTGGTGCTCGCGATGACCGGGACCGTGCATCGGGTCCTCCTTTCGGGTTTCAAGACCAATGCTTCCGTAGTGCCATATTGCTCTTCCGGCTCACCGAGCTAGGGCCTCTTCGACGGCCCTGAACCAGCTGTGGTGGTCGGACACGCCACCGCGGAACTTGCTGACAATTCTTCCCGAGCGATCCACGAAGAATGTCTCGGGCAACCCGGTGAGTCCGTAGGCGCGGTAGACGGTATTGTCCCTGTCTCGAACCATGGGATATGTCGTCTTTGTCTCTCGGAGGAACCGCAGCCCCTCCGGCACAAGGTCCTGCACGTTGATGCCGAGTACGATCACGCCCCGATTTCGGTACCGCTGCCACGTGGCTTCCAGCGCGGTAGCTTCGGCGCGGCACGGTGCGCACCACGACGCCCAGAAGTTGATCACCACGACCCTGCCCCGAAGTGAGTCAAGGGCGATGGCGCCGCGTCCATCAAGCCGCGGCAGGACGAAACCTGGCGCCTCCGGGGTCAAGCCGCGGGCCAGCGCGACAGAAATCGACTCTGGCCGGCTGCCGCGAATGGTGAGGTAGAACAGCAGGCCCAGGGCCGCGACCAGGCAGCCCAGCAGAGCGACCGGACCCCTCATTTTGGTCATTGGTTGAATCGTTTCAAACGACGGACCGATTCCTGCTTCGACACCGGGCCTTCCTACGGCAAGATCATCTTGATCCTTTCCTCGAGCGCCTTGAGCCCTTCGGGACCAAGAAAGGGGCCGACAAACTTCGCTCGGATAAGGCCGGCTTTATCAATGAAATAGCTCGTGGGCAGGCCGAGGAGTTGGTACTTCCTGGCGATATCCGAGGACTCATCACGGACCGCGGGATAGCTAATTTTGAACTCGTCAAGAAACTCCCGGGCATCATCCCAGGTGTCTTGTTCGACGTTCACGCCGAGAAAGACAATCCCCTGGTTCCGGTACTTCTGGAACGCTCCGTCGAGGTCGCGCGCCTCGGCGCGGCACGGGGCACACCACGAGGCGAAGAAGTTCATCACGACGCCTTTCCCGCGCAGGTCGGCAAGGCCTAAAATCCCTCCACCGAACCGGCGCGCCGAAAAGTCCGGCGCCCGCGCTCCCTCGCGCAGTCCCCTGGTGATGATCTGGCCAGGAGGCGTGGGGATGGGCTGAAACTGCGGGGCAGCAGATAGCGGTGGAACCTCTGCGGAGGGAGGGGCTGCGGGCGTCGCGGCCAGGTAGACGACTACTCCGGCCGCCGCAACAAGGCCGAGAGTCGCAAGCAGGTACCGCGTCTGGATCGTCACAGGAACCAGTAGAGCAGCGTGTCGTTGAGTCCGGCGAGCAGAAAGACGACACCACCGATGCGGCGAAGCCAGGGCTCCCAAACCATCACGCGTGACTCAAGCGAGCCTGTATTTGAGCCGGCGGCCACGGCTAGTGCGGTGAGAACGAGGGGGAAGGTGGTCCCTGCAGCGAACGCGGCCGGATAGAGAGGCCCCGCCGTGTTGGCGACCGCCATCGGTAAAGTGTACCCGAAGAACAGCAGCGCCAGCGTGGGGCAAAAGGCGAACGAGAAGGCGATGCCGAGGAGAAAGGCGCCCACGGTGCCGGTCGACTCTGCCCGCGCCCGCAGTCGCGCGGATAGGCCGTGACCAAACGCCACGCGGAACCGCCAAACCCCGAGCATCGCCAGGCCGATCAAGATCATCAGCGGTCCGAGAACCACTGTCGGGCGGCGAAACCCGAACGCCAGCGCGAGAGGCCGATCGATGCCGCAGATCATGACACGGGGGCGGGGCGCCGCAAGCCGCCTGGCAAGATGGTCGGCCGTGCGCTCTGCACCTCCGCGTCGGCAGGCCTCCCACGCCGTCCAAGCACCACGGACATGACCGCCAGGCGCACGACACCGAGTCCAAGCCCGCCCAGCGCTACCAGGCCCATGCCTACCGGCAAGACTGTCCCCGCTATGTAATCCCAGGAGAGCGTCCCGAGGAAACAGGTGCGCTCCAGGAAATGGTGAGAGCCGCCCAGGCTGACCCCGAGGCTTGTGATGGGCGCCAGAAGGATGGCCAGTTCCAAACGGCGCCGACGCGGCCAGCCCTCAACGCGCTTGAGCACGAATAGCGCCAGGCATCCCACCAGCATGACCAGGAGCAGGCTTGAAAGGA
>JBOGSE010000133.1:0-1058 GCA_050694895.1 bacterium
CGCATCGAAGCCCGATGCGACATCCCAAACGTCGGCTCGGCGCGGGTCATGGAGAAGGCCGGCATGACATTCGAAGGCATCCTGCGCCATCACATGTTCGTGAAGGGCGAGTACGTTGACCTGAAAATGTACTCGATTCTGCGGAGCGAATGGGCTCCATAACGATCCCACGGGTGGATGAGGTCGTGGCGCGTATCCTTCCAGCGCTGCAGTCTGTGTTTGGCCCACACCTGCGCGCGGCCATCGTGACGGGATCGGCGATCAAAGGCGATTTCATTCCGTACTATTCCGATCTGGATATTCACGCCTTCGTGGATCATACCGTGCTGATGGATGAGAACGCGCCGCGTGCGGACCTGGCTCTGGCGTTTCAGGAGGCTATTGGTGGACTGGAGCCGGGAGAGTACGGATTCGGAAGTTTTCAGATCATCTTCGTGAGCGCGGACTACCGGGCGGACTGGGCTCCACATCTTCCCGAGACGTACCAGTCTATTCTGGGCGATGCGCGGGCGATCTTCGGCGACCTTTCACCAGCCAGATTCATCGCACACGCAAGCCGCAGGCTGGACCAGCTGCCGGGTGAGATCTCCACGCTTGTCAGGACTATAGTTGATAAGCCCGATCGTTCACTAGAACGGCTGTCACGGCTACTCGGCGTCTATCTGAAGGGGCAGATCTACAATGCGGCCGTGGTGATTACCGGCGATCCGCTGCGCGTCTGGCAGAGTCGGCTCGACGAAGTGATCCCGCTACTCGAACCGGTTGCCTCGCCCGCGCTTCGAGCGTTCTTCTCCGGGGTAAGGTCGTGGACGGAGAGCCGCGGCGACCCGGAGTACCACCGTACCCTGATCCATGACGGCCTGCAGGCAATGAGCGATCTCGCCGCCTGGTGGGCCGCCGCGAAGGAGCGAGCCAACGGATGAACCAACTCGCAGGCATCCACCATGTGACCGCCATTGCAGGAGACCCGCAGCGGAACGTGGACTTCTACGTGGGGACGATGGGGCTTCGTCTGGTGAAGCGGAGCGTCAATCAGGACGACCCGGGTACGTACCATC
>JBOGSE010000134.1:0-2858 GCA_050694895.1 bacterium
CGCGACGGCTGGTTCCATACCGGCGACATGGCCACGATTGACACGGAAGGGTACGCGCTCATCGTCGACCGCAAGAAAGACATCATCATCAGCGGTGGTGAGAATATCTCGTCGGTCGAGGTCGAAAACACGCTGTTCTCTCATCCGGTGGTGTTCGAGGTGGCCGTCATCGGGGTCCCGGATGACCAGTGGGGCGAGGTGCCGAAGGCCCTGGTCGTGCTCAAGCCAGGGGCGAAGGCGACCGAGGAGGAGTTGATCCAGTTCTGCCGCGATCGCTTGGCGCACTTCAAGGCGCCGAAGTCCGTCGAGTTTCTCGAAAGCCTGCCGAAGGGCGGCACGGGTAAAATTCTGAAGGGCGAGCTACGCGAGCGGTATTGGAAGGGTCTGGTCAAACGGGTGCACTGACCGGCGCGTCGCCCGCCGTGCATTGACCGACCTGTGCGCCCGGCGGCCTCCCGCTCGCATGTCACGAACGGGCTTCCTGGCGAGACTGTGCTGTGTGAGAGTCTCCGATTCGGAGGGATGCCCGGATGTCGCTGTCTGAGCCCTACGATGCCATCGTGATCGGCGCCGGGCAGGCCGGCGTGCCGCTCGCCGTGTGCCTGGTCAAAGAGGCGAAGCTCAAAACCGCGCTGGTCGAACGCGAGTACGTCGGGGGGACGTGCGTTAACGTGGGATGTACGCCCACCAAGACGATGGTCGCGAGCGCGCGGGTTGCCTATCTGGCGCGGCGCGCCGCCGACTACGGCGTCGGCACCGGCTCCCTGATCGTTGACATGGTGCGCGTGCGGCAGCGCAAACGTGACATCGTCGAGAAGTTTCGCAACGGCAGCCAGCGCCGGCTGGAGAAGACCGATGGTCTGGACCTCATCTTCGGCGAGGCGAGCTTTGCTGATCGGAGCACGCTTGAAGTGCGCCAGAAGGATGGGACGACCAGGCGGTTGACCGCCGACAAGATCTTCATCAACACGGGCGCGCGGCCCTCACGTCCGCCGCTTCCGGGGCTGGATGCCATCCCGGCGCTGGATTCCACCTCGGTCATGGAACTGGACTCGGTCCCCGGGCACCTGCTCATCCTCGGCGGCGGTTATGTGGCGCTCGAATTTGCCCAGATGTTTCGCCGGTTTGGTGCCGCAGTCACAATCGTGCAGCGGGCCAAATACCTGCTGTCCCGGGAAGACGAGGACGTGTCCGAAGAAGTTGCAAAGATCATGCGGGAGGACGGCGTCGAGGTGCTGCTGGAGAGCACTGCCGTGCGCGCGGAGCGCGACGCGGCAGGCGGGGTCCGCCTCGTGGTGCGCACATCCAATGGAGAGCGCACCCTGCGTGGATCGCATTTGCTTGTGGCCGTGGGCCGAACGCCCAACACCGACCGGCTGAATCTGGCCGCGGCCGGTGTGCGAACCGATGAGCGCGGCTACATCCCAGTCAATGCCACGCTCGAGACCAACGTACCTGGGATCCACGCGCTTGGCGATATCAATGGCGGCCCGGCGTTCACTCACATCTCCTACGACGACTTCAGGATCATTCGCGATACGCTACTCAGGGGACAGCAGGATGGGACGGCCGGCCGGCTGGTGCCCTACGTGGTGTTCATCGACCCGCAACTGGGCAGGGTGGGTATGACCGAGCGTGAGGCGAAGGCGAAGGGACTGAACATCGGCGTCGCCAAACTGCCGATGAGTCACGTCGCGCGGGCGCTGGAGACCGCGGAAACCCGCGGGTTCATGAAGGCCGTCGTCGATGCTGACACGAAGCAGATCCTCGGCTGCGCGATCCTTGGCATCGAGGGTGGCGAGATCATGGGGATCGTGCAGCTGGCCATGATGGGCAGGATACCGTACACGGTCATTCGAGATACCATCTTCAGCCATCCGACGCTGGCAGAGGCGCTGAACAACCTCTTCATGGCATGGGAAGAGGTGCCGATGGAAGTGATGTTCTCTCAGGCCGCCTACTCCGCCTCGACAATGCGCTGACCGCCGCATGACACGACCCAAGCGCTTCATCGTCCTGGGCATCATGCTCAGCATCTTCATGGCGTCCATGGAGGTCACTGTCGTCGCCACGGCGATGCCGACCATCGTCAGCCAGCTCGGCGGGCTTCATGCGTACTCCTGGGTGTTCGCCGCGTACCTGCTGGCGTCGACGACGGCTCTTCCCGTCTTTGGAAAAGTGTCGGATCTCTACGGCCGCCGGTCCGTGTATGCGGTGGCGCTCGGCCTGTTCCTCGTTGGCTCCCTGCTGTGCGGCCTTGCGGCCAGCATGTCGCAGCTCATCGCATTCCGGGCCGTGCAGGGCGTGGGCGCCGGCGGCCTGCTCACGATCGCCTTTGTCGCCATCGGTGTGTTGTTCAATCTCGAGGAACGTGCCCGGATCACCGGAGTGTTCGCGGGCGTCTGGGCCGTGTCGTCGATCATCGGTCCGCTCGTAGGCGGCTTCATCGTCGACAGGCTACCCTGGCCGTGGGTCTTCTATATCAACATCCCGCCCGGGCTGCTCGCCGCGGCGCTGATCTGGCGGTACTGGGTTGATGAACCGCGCGCGCGCGACGACGCGCCGGTACAGGTAGATTACCTCGGGTCGGCGTTGTTGACCGGCGGTGTCATCGCTCTCCTGTTGGGAGTATTCGACCTTCGGACGGGAAGCGGCTGGCCGATGGTGGCACTCGCGCTCGGCCTCTTTGCGGTCCTTGCGGTGGTCGAGCGGCGCGCGGCAGACCCGGTGCTTCCCCTGGCTCTCTTCCGCGACCGGCTCTTCGCGGCGGCATGCGGCAATGGATTCCTGGCCGGGTGGGCGATGTTCGGCAGTATCGCGTTCGTCCCGTTGTTTGTGCAGGCGGTGCTGGGTACCAG
>JBOGSE010000135.1:0-3871 GCA_050694895.1 bacterium
GCGCTTTCATGGCGGCGAGCCGCTCAAGCGCGTGACGGCCCAGATCGCGGGCGTGCTCGATGAGTCCATGCTCTTCGATGTACGCGATCGTCGCCAGCGCGGCGGCGCAGGCCACCGGGCTCTTCTCGTGCGTGTAGTGGCCGAGCGCCTGATCCCCGGCGACGTCGAATCGTTCCCGCGCAATCACCGCTGCAAGCGGCAGGATGCCGCCGCCAAGGCCTTTGCCGAGCACCAGGATATCGGGTGTCACGCCGTAGTGCTCGCAAGCGAACATCGCGCCCGTGCGGCCGAGCGCCGTGGGAATCTCGTCGAGGATGAGCAGCGCGCCGTGCCGGTCGCATGCGCGGCGCACCGTCTGCCAGAAGTCTCGCGAAGGGATCACGGACGTGCTGCGTACCGTCTCCGCGATGACCGCGCCGACATCTCCTTCCTTGTCCAGCACGTACTCGATGTAGTGCGCACACTTCAGATCGCATCCGCCGCGGTGGCCGCACTCCCACAGGCAGCGGTATTCGTCCGGCGGTGGGACGTGCGTGACGCCGGGCAGCAGCGGACCGACGCCGCGCCGGAAGAGTTCCTCGCCGCCGACAGAGATGGCGTCCAGCGACGCCCCGTGGAACGCGTCCCACATTGAGATGACTTTGTGGCGGCCCGTCACGACCCGCGCCAGTTTGAGCGCGATCCCGACGGCGCTCGTGCCTCCGGGGCAGAAAAGCACTTTGCGCAGATCTCCGGGGGCCAGGTCCGCGAGTTTCCGAGCCAGGTCCACCGCTGGCCGGCTGGTATAGCGCCGCGGGCAAAAGCTCAGTTCGTCGAGTTGATCTTTGATGGCGGCGATGACCGCGGGGTTGGCATAGCCTACCTGGTGCACGTTGTTGCCGTGGAAGTCCATGTACCGGCGGCCCTGCAGGTCCTCGATGTAGATGCCTTCGCACCGCCGCAGGGCGTTCAGACACGGGGTCGAGAGCGACTGGTGGAGGAAGTAGCGCGCGTCGTCATCGAGCAGGGCGCGGGTCGGAGCATCCAGGGCCGTGGCCTGCCAGCCGGCGCGTCGGGAGGAGAGATTGATGTCGCCTTCGGACTGCGCGCGCCCCGCTCCACCCGTCATGACTTCTATAGTAGCATTGTGCCAATGGGCTCGCGGGCCACGACCCGGAACACCAACAAGGCGATGACCGCCGCTGAGGCGGTTGGCCGGTTTATCCGTCCGGGCGCGGTCCTCGGCATGGGCGGACAAAACATCGGCCGCTGCCCTATGGCCTTGACCCACGAGATCATCCGCCAGCGCGTCGGCAACCTCACCATCGTGGGATGCAACCTGTCGATTTCGATGGATCAGCTGGTCGGCGCCGGCCTGGTGAAGCGGTGTGAGTGCGGGACGGGCAATCTGGAGCGGTTTGGGACGACGTTCTGCTGGAGACGCGGGATCGAGAACGGCACTCTCGAGATCGAAGACTACAGCCACCTCGCGATGGTGAGCCGGTTCCTGGCGGGCGAGATGGGGATCCCGTTCATGCCGACACGAAGCCTGCTGGGCTCCGATCTCCTGGCAGCCACACCCCAAGGGACATCTGGCAGCGCGCCTCCGGCAGGAGCGCGGCCCGCGAAGGCGGTCGTTGTGGACAATCCCTGGATCCCGGACGAGCGCGTCGTGCTGGTCCCGGCCGTGCAGCCCGATGTGTCGATCGTGCACGTGCAGCGCGCCGACCCAATGGGCAACATCATCATCGAGGGCTTCGCCACGCATGAGCCCGAGATGGTGCGCGCCTCTCGCCACGTGATCGTGAGCTGCGAGGAGCTGATCTCAACGGACGAGGTCCGTGCCCATCCCGAGCGCACCACGGTCCCGTTCGTCTACGTGGATGCCGTGGTGGTACAGCCGCACGGCGCGTATCCCACGTCGACCTACGGATACTACGATTATGATGCGGCCGAGATCACCGCGTATCAGGACACCGCCCGGACGGGCCCGCCGGCGATCGGCGACTACCTGCGGCGGAATGTCTGGGAGTGCCGCACGTTCGACGAATATCTGGGGAGGGTGCCCGGGCCTGCGCGGCTTGGGGCTCTCGAGAAATCCATGCGTGAAATGATGTGATGTCGCCCGAGGCGCCGCGCGTGCCGGCCTACTCCCGCCGGGAGCTGATGGTCATCGAGGCCACGCGGCACGTCCGCGACGGCGACATCGTCTTTGTCGGCACCGGCCTGCCGCTGCTGGCCACCACGCTGGCCCAACGCACTCACGCCCCCAACGTGGTAATGGTTGTAGAGAGCGGGGTTATCGCCCCGCAGGTGCGGCCGACGCCCATCTCGGTCTCCGATCCGAGGGTGATGTATCGGGCCACGAAGCTGGGCACGCTGCGTGAGGTGCTGGGCTGCCTGCTGCAGCGCGGGTTGATCGACCTCGGCTTCCTGGGTGGAGCCCAGATAGACCGATACGCCAACATCAACTCCACGATCATCGACCGCCCGGGCGGCTTCCGGCGGCTCCCGGGCAGCGGGGGGGCGAACGACATGGCCTCACACTGCCGGCGGCTGTTGATCATCACCCAGCATGAAAAACGACGGTTTCCGGCGCGGTGCGACTACATCACGAGCCCGGGATTTCTCGACGGCCCCGGCGGCCGCGAGCGGGCCGGCTTGAGCCCGGACCTCACCGTGACGGTAGTGACGGATCTTGCCGTCATGGAGAACGACCCTCAAACATGCGCCTTACGCATCGTCGGGCTCATGCCGGGGATCACGGTGGAGCAGGTGCGGGCGGAGACGGGATTCAGGCTGGAGGCCGCCGCGGACATTCGAGACGTGGTGCCGCCGTCGCCCCAAGACCTCAGGGTGCTCCGTGAAGAGCTCGATCCGGACGGCCTGTATCTGAAGGCCGAAGAGACGGCGACGCCGAGGAGGTAGGGTATGGAGTCGAAGGTCAAGGCCGAGCGCGAGCCGTTCCACTGGCAAACGTCGATCGCCTACAAGACCAAGGACAAGATCGTGGTTCGTGGCTACGACCTGAACGATCTGACGGGAAACGTGTCGTTCACCGAGATGGCCTACCTCGTCTGGCGCGGGGAGCTCCCGCCGGAGTCGCACACACGCATGCTCGATGCGATCCTGGTCAGCATGGCCGAGCACGCGTTCTCTCCATCATCCGCGACCAGCCGGTTTGTGGCCTCGGGCGGCGTGCCGCTGCATGTCGGCGTGGCGGGGGGCATGCTGGCGATCGGGTCGCTGCACGGAACCGCCGACCGCCCGGCAGAGCTCTTCAAAGGCGCGCTCGAACGCATGGAGCGGGAGCGCCTGACGATGGAGGAGGCCGCGCGCAAAGTCGCGGGCGAGGCGCGAAAGGCCGGGCAGCGGCTACCGGGGTTCCACCACGCGCAGCATATCGTGGACCCGCGCACGGCGCGGCTTCTGCAGTTGTCCGATGATCTGAAGATCTCCGGCAAGCACGTGGCCATGGCCAGGGCCATCGAAACCGCAACAGAGGAGTTCTGGGGCCGGCGGATCTATCTGAACGGGCCGGGGGCCGTCGGGGCAGTCTGCATGGACATGGGATTCGACGCCGAGCTCATCAAAGGGGTCTTCCTCTTGTCCCGCACCGTCTCGCTGATCGCGCACACGTATGAGGAGATGCATCGAGAGCGTGGCTGGCGGGCCTCCACCAAGGCGCCGATTGTTCAGCCCCTCGACCTCTCCCTTCAACGCCCGGAGTTCTATGATGGCCCGCGCGACCGCCCGCTGAAGCGGCGTGGGGGACGGTGACCGTGCGACCGGTGATCCTCGAAGCGATTCCAGAACAGCGTCTCTTCATCGGCGGCCGCTGGGAGGACAGCCGGTCGGGCCGCACGCTTCCCACGTACAATCCGGCGACTGG
>JBOGSE010000136.1:0-3465 GCA_050694895.1 bacterium
GAAAGCCGTGCCGCGCGGCAGCGATGGCCGGCCGCATCACGACATCCAGCGAGAGTGCTCCATAGCGTCTCTGCGCGAGCGTCAGGCCCGCGACGATCCCGGGGACATCGACGGCGCGCCCGCCAAAGGCGTTGGCGGCCAGGGGCACCGTGAAGCCGCCACGGCCATCGTCACGTACGGCAAACATGCCGTCCTCAGCCGCGGCCGGCGCTCTCGACGTGAAATCCACGGCAACCGGCGCGTCGCGCTGCGACAGCCAGGCGATCAAGCCGCCGCCGTACCCCGCCGGGCTGGTGCTTGCCGGCGCCACCACGGTCAGCGCGAACGCCGCGGCCACGGCGGCATCGACCGCGTTGCCGCCAGCCTTCAAGATATGCAGCCCCGCCTCAGATGCGGTGGGATGAGGCGCCGCCACCATACCGAGAGAGACGCGTGCGGACATGCCCCGGTTTTCCTCCGGCTTGCGCGGTGGGTCTTTGTCTGACAACATAAGTTCGACCCGATACCGTGTCAACGATTCCCGCACCAATCACGCCGTCGATCACATGACCGCCGAGGATCTGAAGCGGCGTCTCTGCGGCGTGCTCGCGTTTACTCCCACACCGTTTACACCGGACGACCGGCTCGACGTGGATGGGCTCGCCGCGCACGTCGACTTCCTCGTGCGCAGCGGTGCACATGCGGTCGTCGTCTGCGGCGGGGTTGGTGAGTTCTTCTCCCTGACTCTCGATGAATACCGCGCCGCCATTCAGACCGCCGTCGGGGCTGCGCGCGGCCGCGCGCCCGTGGTCGCCGGTATTGGCCACGGCACCCGGACGGCCTGTGAGCTCGCCCGGTACGCCGAGTCGGTCGGCGCGGATGGCCTGATGATCAACCCACCGTACTTTATCGAGCCTTCGGAAGAGGGCACCGTCCGCCACTACCAGGCGCTCGCCGGCGCCACGCGTCTGGGGATGATCGTGTACAGCACGAAGGGCGCTGTGGCCACCCCCACGCTCATGGGCCGCCTCGCGGAGATCGACACGGTTGTGGCGCTGAAGGACGAAGTCGGCGACATCAGGATGTTCCTCGAGACAGTCGAGAAGCTGGGCGGGCGGATGGCCTGGATCAACGGCATGGCGGAGATGCTTGCGGGCCCGTATTTCGCGGCCGGTGCCCGGGCGTTCACCTCGGGGCTGGTCAACTTCGCGCCGGCCATTTCGCTCGCGGTCTGGGACGCGGGCAGATCCGGCCGATGGGACGAATTGCACGCGCTGATCGCCGACAAAGTCAGGCCGCTGGCCGTGCTGCGGGAGCGCCGCAGGGGCTATGCGATCACCGTCGTCAAGGAGGCGATGAACCTGCTCGGCCTGCCGGGCGGCGCCGTCCGCCTGCCGCTCGTGCCGCTCGCGCCGGAAGATCGCGACGACCTTCGCACCGTGCTGAGGCATCTGGGCCTGCTGAAGGAGGAGGGACCGTGATCATCGACTGTCACACTCACATCATGTGGTACCCTGATCATGTTGGGGAGCGCTTCGCCCAGGAAGCCCTGGCTTCCAAGCTCGTGAAGCTCAAGCACTCGGGGGGCGAGGCGTATGCCGCCACCCTCGATCTGCACTCATACGATTCAAAACCGGATGATCACTGGAAGGCCGTTGAGCCCGCGGACAAGGTCGTGGTCTTCGGCTTTCAGGCGAAAGCCGTGGGCGTGTGGGTCCCCAACGAGCTGGTGGCGGATTATGTGCGGCAGCATCCTGAGAAGCTCGTCGGCTGGGCCTCGGTTGACCCCAACGAGCCCGAGTGCGTTGAGCAACTGGAGCACGCCGTCACCCGTCTCGGACTGCGGGGGCTCAAGCTCGGCCCGACCTATCAGCACTTCGATCCGCAAGATCGCCGGCACTGGCCGCTGTTCAAGAAGTGTCAGGACCTCGGCCTGCCGATCATGTGGCATCAGGGCACCACATTTCCCAGTCGCGCGCGCCTGAACTGGGCGCTGCCGCTCCAACTCGAGGATATCGCGATGGAGTTCCCCGACCTCAGGATGATCATCGCGCACCTCGGACATCCGTGGGAGGAAGATATGGTGGCACTGATCCGCAAGTGCCCCAACGTCTACACTGACATCAGCGCCGTGCACTACCGGCCGTGGCGGTACTGGCAGGCGATGGTCACGGCGATGGAGTACGGCGTCGACCACAAGATTCTGCTGGCGTCCGATTTCCCATCGGGCACGATCACGAACGTGATCAACGGTCTGCGCAACGTGAACGCGCCCGTGGAAGGGACCAGGCTGCCCAAGATTCCGACCGAGGTCCAGGATCGGATTATCTCGGAGAACTGGAAGGCATTCTTTCCAGAGTGGGCCTAGGGGGCAGGGGGCTCGATCCGCCGCGCCGAAGGCCCGCGTTCATGGACGTCGCCACCGCGGTTGCGCCGCTCGCCCGCCGGGTGTGCGCGAACATCGAGCGGGTGATCGTCGGCAAGGCCGAGGTGATCGAGCACGCTCTGGTGGCCGTGTTCTGCGAGGGGCACATCCTCATCGAGGACGTGCCCGGCATCGGCAAGACCATGCTGGCGAAGTCGCTGGCCCGATCGCTGGGATGCACGTTCCGGCGCATTCAGTGCACCCCCGACCTGCTGCCGTCGGATATCACGGGCCTCGAGTACTTCAACCAGCGCACGCAGGCGTTTGAGTTCCGCCCCGGTCCGGTCTTCGCCCAGGTTATCCTGGCCGATGAGATCAACCGGGCGACCCCGCGCACGCAGTCGGCCCTGTTGGAGGCCATGGAAGAGCGTCAGGTGACGGTCGAAGGCGAATCGCGTGCGCTGCCGCGGCCGTTCGCCGTGCTCGCCACGCAGAATCCCGTCGAGCTCCAGGGGACGTTTCCGCTTCCCGAAGCGCAGATCGACCGGTTCCTGCTGCGCCTGGTCCTGGGGTATCCGGCGGCTTCCGATGAGCAGGAGATGCTCCGCCGGTTTCGGACCGATCAGCCCCTCGACGAACTCCGCCCCGTGACGTCGCCGGAGGAGGTGCGCGCGATGCAGGCGGCCGTCCGCGCCGTCCATGTCAGCCCCGCCGTCGATGCGTACACGATTGCGATCGCGCGGGCGACGCGCGCGCATCCGGAGGTCGAGCTCGGACTCAGCCCGCGCGGCAGCCTGGCGCTGCTCCGCACCGCGCAGGCGCTGGCCGCGATGCGAGAGCGGGCCTTTGTCCTGCCCGACGATATCAAGGCGATGGCGCCGGAGGTCCTGGCGCACCGGCTGATCGTCAGCAGCGGCGCGCGCCTGCGTGATCGGACGGCGCACGAGATCGTCGACGAGGTGCTGCGCACCGTCCCGGCTCCTGTGGAGCGCGATGCCCGACCGTAGCGTGAGCGGCGCATGAGCGCCTACGAGTTGCTCAAGGTCATCCACGTCATCCTCGCCATCGTCGCGGTCGGCGCGAACATGACCTACGGCGTCTGGATCTCGCGGGCCGCCCGC
>JBOGSE010000137.1:0-1331 GCA_050694895.1 bacterium
GGCACGGACCGACGCACGTATCCGATCCTGGCGCTGCTCCCACTGGGGCATGGCGGGGATTCCATCTCTTCGGCCGCCGGCATCGGCGCTGGATGGGCACATCGATTTGGATGGTGACGTGTTCGGAGGTGGCGTGGCCTTCCCCTTCACACTGACAGGGAACGATCGGCCATCGGTTGAATGGCGGGGGACAATGCTCAAACGAACGTCTGAGGCCACATCGGCACCGATTCCCTACCGCGCCATGATCGCCAACGACGAGATGCGCGAGAAGGCCATGGCGGTTCTCCAGACCGGCATCTCCTACGGCGGCGAGGACACCCAGCGGTTCGAGGTCGAGCTGGCGGCGCGGTGCGGCAAACGGTACGGCGTCACCACGAATTCAGGGACGTCCGTCATGATGCTGACCCTCGACGCGTTGGGCATCGGGCGAGGCGATGAGGTGGTCATGGCGGCCAACGCCTACGTCGGCGTGCTCGCCGCGGTGACCAAGGCCGGAGCCACGCCGGTCTTTGTCGAGGCCGAGGCCGACACCGCCAACATCCGGTCCGACGCCATCGCGGCAGCCGCGACGGGCCGCACGCGCGCGGTAATCCCGCAGCATACGTACGGGTTTCCATGCGACATGGACCCGATCACCGAGGTGGCCCGCCATCTGCAAATGCACGTGCTCGAAGATGCCGCGCATGCGCTCGGTGGAGAGTACAAAGGCCGGCCCGCCGGAAGCATCGGCCTGGCGGGCTTTCACAGCTTCTCCGGCAAGGTGATCACGGTGTTTGGGCCGGGCGGTGCCGCGGTCACCGATGACCCGCGGCTGGCCGAAGACGTGGCAAGCCTGCGCGACCAGGGCCGCCAGCGTGCCGAGGACATCAGTTTCATCCGCCGCCGCGATGCCGCGTGGTACGACCTGCGGCTCATCGGCTACAACATGCACATGACCGAGATGTGCGCTGCGCTCGGCCGCATTCAGCTGCGCCTGCTCGACGACTTCCTCGCGCATCGCCGCAGGGCCGCCGCATATCTAACCGAGCGGTTCCTCGACGCGGGACTGCCGCTGCGTCTCCCGCCCGAACGCCCCTGGGCCAACCATGCCTATCTTCACTACGTCGTGTGGACGCCGCTCCGTGACGCCCTGCGCGCCTTCCTCCGGGAGCGCGGCATCGAGGCGAGCATCCATTATCCCGCGCCGCTCCACCTGCTCGGCCCGGTCCGTGACCGGTACGGAACCGCTCCCGGGCAGTTCCCTGAAGCCGAACGGCTGTGCCGTGAAAATCTGTCTCTGCCCGTGGGTCCGCACATGACCGACGCGATGCTCGAGCGCGTGGCCGACG
>JBOGSE010000138.1:0-1614 GCA_050694895.1 bacterium
TAGCAAGATGATCCACGACCGGCCGCCGGCGCTCGTCTTGAGAGATCTCCTGCCGCCGGCCGGGCCGCGCGCGCTGCTGCCGGTCGAGAGGCTGATCGAGCTCGCGGCACACGCCGACCGCCTCAGGAATCACAGTGTCTGGGTGCCGGAGGGGCGCGGGCGTGAGTTGTTCACCACGCTCGGCGCGATGGGCCGCGCCACCGAGCGCGTCGGGCTCGCCACCGGCATCCTCACGATCTATTCGCGGCCTCCGGCGCTTACTGCCATGGCCGCGGCCACGCTGGCCGATCTGACGGGCGGTCGGTTCATCCTGGGGCTCGGGGTCGGGCATCCCGATGTGATCGAGGGGGGCTACGGCGCGGTATACCGGCGGCCGCTGACCGCGATGCGCGAATACGTAGAGATCGTTCGGCGTGCAACGGACGGCACGAAAGTGGCGTTCCATGGAAGAGTCTTCCGGGTCAAGGAATTCCAGCTCGAATCGAAATCCCAGCATCGAGTGCCGATCTATCTGGCCGCGCTTGGCGAGCGGATGCTGCGTCTTGCCGGCGAGATCGCCGACGGGGTCGTACTCAACTGGATGCCGCCCGAGCG
Organism: bacterium; assembly: GCA_050694895.1. Lineage (GTDB taxonomy): Bacteria > Sysuimicrobiota > Sysuimicrobiia > Sysuimicrobiales > Humicultoraceae > JBQTJP01. The sequence goes on from JBOGSE010000138.1 coordinate 595, forward strand.
TGTGCGGTGGGCGACCCGGATCGTCCGCGATGCGGCCGCCCGCGCAGGTCGCGGCGCGGAATCCGTGACGGTGGTCTGCTACGTCCGCGCCGTCGTGACGGAGAATCCGGTGGGAGCGTGGACGGTGATGCGGCGCCTGCTGGCAACCTATATCGAGATGCCCGCGTACGCGCGGATGTTGCAAGACGCGGGCTTCGCTGCGGAGATCTCGGCGATCAGGGGCGCGTGGGCGGCCTCAGGCGTCGGCGCTGCAGCCGCGACAGTTCCTGCTGATCTTCTCGACCGCCTTGCGGTCGTCGGCCCGGCGGAATCGTGCCGGGCAGGCCTCGCGCGGTACTTCGATGCGGGCGCGGACGTTGTGGCCGCTTATCCGTTTCCCTTCGGTGACGACCCGGCATCGTCTTTGCGTGCGACGATCGAGGCTCTGGGCGCTGTTGGACAGCGATGAGAGTTGTCTCTGGGAATAAACCTCCGGGGGCGTTCGCTCACTCCCGTAAGGATGTCAATGTCGTTCATTCGAGTGCTGATCGTCGCGGATGACCCCTGGATGCGGGCGCACCTGTCTGCAACCCTTGGGGAGGATCCTGGTTGCGTGGTGGCGGGGAACATCGATCCGAGCCGCGACACCGTCGACAGTCTGTCTGAAGCCGATGTCGCCGTCGTCGACATGGCCGGCGACGGGCTGGAGACGATCGAGCGGCAGGACATGCTTGACGGTCTCGGCATTCCGGCAGTGGTGCTCGTGCCTCATGGATCTTCAGGTCTTCGCGCGCTTGCCGCGGGAGCGCGGGGGGTTCTTGCACGGGATGTGGAAAGCCCGGCCCTCATCGCGGCTCTCAGGGCCGCCGCCCATGGCCTTGCGGTGACCGATCCAAATCTCGCCAGCCCGGCCTCCACAATGGCGGACCGAACTGCGACAGCGGGCATCACTGCTCCGGCGGAGGAATTCACGCCAAGGGAGCGCGAGGTTCTGCAATTGCTTTCAGAGGGCCTGCCGAACAGAGAGATCGCCCGCCGCCT
>JBOGSE010000139.1:0-3491 GCA_050694895.1 bacterium
GAGGCGGGACTCACCGCCTCACTGCTCGCCTACGCGATGTGGCTGCAGTTGGGCTGGACCCACTTAGGTCCCGCGAACGTCTTCTGGGTGCTGGCGGGAGCCGCCGTCGCCCTGGGTCGGGAAGACCGCCCGGAGCCTACCGGCCGCCCGTCGCCAGCTGGAAGATCGGCAGGTACAGCGAGATGACCATCGCGCCGACGACGACGCCCATGACAATAATAAGGATAGGCTCGAGCAACGAGGTCAGGCTTGCGACCATCGTCTCGACCTCGACGTCGTAGAAGTCGGCCACTTTCTGGAGCATCTGCTCGAGCGCCCCCGTCTCCTCACCCACCTTGGCCATCTGCACGACCATCGGGGGGAAGACGCCCGAGAACTGCAGGGGGATCGCGATCGTCTGCCCCTCGCGGATGCTGGCGCGGACCGCGTCCACCGCGTCCCCGATCACGACGTTGTCGATGGCCTTGGCCACGACCTCGAGTGACTGCATGATCGGCACGCCGCTGGCGATCAGCGTCCCCAGCGTCCTGGTGAACCGGGCGACGACGATCTTCCGGTTCAGTTCGCCGATGACGGGCATTTTGAGCTTGAACCGGTCGTAGCGGGCCCGGCCACCGGGAGTCTGCAGATACCGGCGCAGGACGTACAACGTGACCGCCATCACCGCGAGGACCACATACCAGTATCGCCGGATCGCCACGCTGGTGGCCATCGCGATCTGCGTCGGCAGCGGCAGCGTCCCCGATCCGCCGATCTCCCTGAACAGCGTCTCGAACTGGGGAAGGATGACGATCGTCATGAAGAACAGCCCGCCCATGGCGGCGGCGGTCAGCAAGATCGGGTAGACCATCGCCGCGCGGATCTTGCTGCGCAGCGCCTGCTCTTTCTCCATGTACGTGGCGACGCGGTTGAGCACTTCGTCGAGCACGCCGCCCGTCTCGCCCGCCTTGACCATGTTGACGTACAGGGACGAGAACGCCTTCGGGTGGCGGCCCATGGCATCCGACAGAGGACGCCCGCCTTCGACGTCCACCCGCACCTGCGCGATGATCTCCTTGAGCCGCTTGTTCGACGACTGCTGCTCGAGGATCGACATCGTGCGCACCAGCGACAGTCCGGCGTTGACCATCGTGGCGAACTGCCGGCTGAAGATGGCCAGGTCCTTGAGGCCGATGCCCATCCATCCCTGCACGCTCTGCAGGATGTCGGTCCGCTCGATCGTGCGCTCGAGGTTCGTGATGAAGAACCCCATGTCGCGCAGCCTGTCAACGACCATCGCGTCGCTGTCGGCTTCGATGACGCCGCCGATCATGCGGCCCGTGTTGTCTTTGGCGCTGTACCGAAAGACGGCCATCTCCCCTTACCTCCTGGCAGCGCGAGCGGGTTCGGCTTCGCCGCCGGCTTCCCGAATCATCTTGCGGAGCTCCTCCGGATGGATCGCCCGGGACAGCGCGTCGTCGAGGGAGACCATCTTCTGGAGAACGAGATCGCGCAGTGCCTGGTCCATCGTCTGCATGCCGTACTGGCCGCCGGTCTGAATCGCCGTCTCGATCTGATGCGTTTTGGCTTCCCGGATCAGGTTCTGGATCGCCGGGGTCGTGAACATGACCTCGACCGACGGCACCCGGCCCACTTCTTCAATGGTGGGCCAGTTCCCCGCCGTGCTGCCCAGGCGCGAGCGCGGGGAGGGCCGGCCGTCCCTGGTGCCGCGAAAGCGCGCGTTGGAAAGCAGCTGCTGGGAGATGACGCACTCGATCACCATGGCCAGCTGGATGCGGATCTGCTGCTGCTGATACGGCGGGAAGACGTCGATGATGCGGTCGACCGACTGGGCCGCGTTAGCCGTGTGCAGCGTGGCGAACACCAAATGCCCGGTCTCGGCGATCGTCAGGGCCGCGCTGATGGTCTCGAGGTCGCGCATCTCGCCGATGAGCACCACGTTGGGATCTTCGCGCAGCACCGCTCGCAGGGCGTTGGGAAATGATTGCGTGTCGAACCCCAGCTCGCGCTGGTTGACGATACTCTTCTTGTGCTGGTGGAGGTACTCGATCGGATCCTCCACGGTCACGATGTGCGCGCTGCGCTCGTTGTTGATGAAGTCGATCATCGACGCCAGCGACGTGGACTTGCCGTGCCCGGTCGGCCCGGTGACCAGGATGAGCCCGCGGGGCTTGCGGGTCAGGTCTTTGAGGGCGGTCGGCAGGTTGAGCGCTTCGATGGACGGGATGGTCATGGGGACGACACGCGTGGCAATGCCCACGGCGCCGCGCTGCCGGTAGATGTTCACCCGAAAGCGGCCCAGGCCCGGCACCCCGTAGGAAAGGTCGAGCTCCCAGAACTTCTCGAACTTCTGTTTCTGGAACGTGTTGAGCATGCTGTAGCCGAGCTGGAACGTGTCCTCGGGCGACAGGACCTCGTACTGTTCCATGGGCTGGAGCCGGCCCCACACGCGCATCGTGGGCTTGATGCCCGACGTCAGGTGCAGGTCTGACGCCGAGGCGGCCACGACCTCTCGCAGCAGATCATCGATGTGCATCCTCAGATCCCTCCTACTCGACGAAGACCACGCGGAGCATCTCTTCGAGCGAGGTCGTCCCCGCGAGCACTTTGGCGACCCCGTCCTGCTGCAGCGTGCGCATGCCCGCGGCCTGCGCCGCGCGCTTGAGGACATCCGAAGGCGCCTGTTTGGTCACCAGCGTCTTCGCTTCGTCGTCCATGAGCATGACCTCGAAGAGGCCGATGCGCCCCTTGTAGCCGATGTGGTTGCAGTGCTCGCAGCCCTTGGCCTTATAGATAACAACCTCTTCGCCGGCCGCGCCCAGGCCGTAGCGCGCGACGACCTCCGGCGGAGGCGTGTACGGTTCCCGGCACCGCTGGCAGAGAATCCGCACGAGTCGCTGTGCGACGACCCCAATCACGGATGAGGAGACCAGGAACGGCTCGATGCCCATATCCACGAGCCGGACGACCGCCCCCGGCGCGTCGTTGGTATGGAGCGTCGAGAGCACCAGGTGGCCGGTCAGCGCCGCGTGGATGGCGATGCGGGCGGTCTCCTCGTCGCGGATCTCGCCCACCATGATGATGTCGGGGTCCTGGCGCAGGAACGACCGCAGACCGGTCGCAAAGGTCAGCCCGGCCTTGGGGTTGATCTGCACCTGGGTGATGCCCCCCAAATGGTACTCGACAGGGTCTTCGATCGTAATGATGTTGACCTCGGTCTTGTTGAGCCGGTTGAGGATGGCGTACAGGCTCGTCGTCTTGCCGCTCCCGGTCGGGCCAGTAATAAGGATGATGCCGTACGGTTTGGTGACGAGGCCCTCGAACCGTGGGAGATCGTAGGGCAACAGTCCCAGGCGGTCGATGCCGACCAGGGCGCTGCGCTTGTCCAAGATGCGCATGACCACCTTCTCCCCGAAGGTGGTCGGCACGCTGCTGACGCGCAGGTCGATCTCGCGCGCGTCGACGCGCAATTCGATGCGGCCGTCCTGCGG
>JBOGSE010000140.1:0-5988 GCA_050694895.1 bacterium
CGTCGTTCTCCGCGGGAAAATCCTTCCGGAAGTGCGCACCCCGGCTCTCCTGGCGTACGAGCGCGGCGCGGGCAATGAGCTCCGAGGTCGCCACCAGACTCCTGGCGTTGAGCGCGATCTGCCATTCGGGATTTGCCTGGGGCGCGCCACGCACGCCCAGTCTGCGCACGAACCCCGCAAGCTCCGCCAGCTCGCCGACGGCCTCCTGCAGCCCAGGGCCATCTCGGATGATGCCGACCTTCTGCCACATCAGCGCGCGCAGACGGTCGAGAAGCGCGAACGCATCGACGCCCTCGGCTCGATCCAACGGTGCGGTGGCATCGGCGATGATCCGGTCGACCTCTCGCTCATCCGGCACGGGGCGCGGCCGTCCGATCACTTCTTCGGCCATCACGTCGCCCGCGAGCGCGCCAAACACGATCGATTCGGCCACCCCATTTCCCCCCAGCCGGTTCGCGCCCTGGATGCCCGCGGCATCCTCTCCCGCGGCGTACAAACCGTCAAGGGTGGTACGGCAGCGCTCGTCGATCCGCACGCCGCTCATCAGAAAGTGGGCGGTCGGGGACACCTCCACCGGACCGCTGGCCAGATCGGATCCGGCCGCCCTCGTCCGCTCGACCATGCCGGGGAACTCCCGCTCGACGAACGCTGCGCCGAGGTGACTCATGTCGAGCCAGACACCGCCCGCCGGCGTGCCGCGTCCTTCGGTGACCTCTTGATAGCAGGCCCGGGAGACGACATCGCGCGTCGAGCGCTCCAGACGCTGAGAATCATACCGCTCCATGAAGCGCTCGCCCCGCGCGTTGAACAGGCGCGCACCGGCGCCACGCAGTCCTTCCTCGAGCGGCGCGCCGTGCAGCTCCGAGCCTTCGACGACGATCCCCGTAGGATGAAACTGCACCATCTCCATGTCCATGAGCTCGGCACCGGCCTCGTACGCGATCGCAATTCCGTCGGTGGTCTTCTCACGCGACGGGGTGGAGACCGCATACATCGTGGGCCCGCCGCCGGTCGCGAGCAACACGGCCCCCGCCCGGGCCACTACAAACGACCCGCGGCGGATATCGAGCAACACACTCCCGCACACGCGCCGCCCGTCGCGATCCTTGATGAGGCCGACGGCACGAGCATCCTCGAGCACACGGATCTGCCGTCCCAGCACCGCGTCCCGGAGACGTTCCATGATCTCGATACCGGTCAGATCGCCGCGGTGCACGGTGCGGTCGAACGACTGCCCGCCAAAAGGCTTCTGGTGAATCGTCCCATCGGGGTTCCGGTCGAAGAAGCACCCGTAGCGGTTCTCCAGCTCGAGCAGCATTTGCGGGGCGCGGGTAATGAGAATCCACACCAGGTCCTGATCGTTCAGGCGTGCCCCACCGCTGATGGTGTCCTCGAAATGCCGCTCGAACGAATCGCCCTGGCGCAAGACGGCATTGTAGCCGCCCTGCACCATGCGGGTGCAGCCGCTCTTGCCGAGCAAGCCCTTCACCACGACGGTGATGTCGAGCGCGGGCGCCCGCTCGCGTGCGTGGAGTGCGGCGGTGAGCGCCGCCCCACCGCCGCCCAGGATGAGGATGTCGGTCGCAAGGGCGTCATGCGCCATGTGGCTTGTCTCCGCGCTCAGACGCCGGGTTGCCCCCTGACCCCGGGCTCTTCTCCAGCAACCCGGCCAGACGCCGCCGCGCGTCCTGCTTCACCTGCGCGTACGTGCTCTCCCCGTAGCTGTCGATGGACACCAGTAGCGGACCCAGATCGCGGACCCGAAACTGCCACAGGCATTCGGGCATCAGGTCCTCCCAGTACACGGCCTCGATCGCCTCGATGTGTAGCGTCTGCCAGGCCGCGGCGCCGCCGACAATCGTGATATACACTGCGCCCTGCTCCGCCATGGCGCGCACGCTGCCGTCGAGCAGTCCCGCCTTGCCGATGATGGCCCGGACGCCGTAGGTGCGCAGCAGCGGAGCGGTAAATCGATCCATGCGTGTACTGGTCGTGGTGCCCACCGAGAGCGGCTCGTACCGATCGCCGACCTTCCGGACGTTGGGCGCGGTGTGCAGCAGCACGGCGCCACGCAGGTCGACCGGGGGCGCCTGACCGTGATCGAAGATCCGGATCAGCGTGGCGTCGCGGACGCCGAAGATGATCCCGTTGAGGGTGACCCAGTCACCCACCCGCAGCGCGCGCGCGTCGCCCTCGGTGAGCGGTGGCGTGAGGCGATGCTCGGCCATCAGGACGCCTGCTGCGGACCGCTCAGAGTGGAAGTGCCGATTTCCGCGCGGCCGTCGGGATAGATCCTGGCTTCGGCGCGCAGCCCCCGCCAGCACTGCATGTTGAGCCCGACCGGGTTTTGCGTGATGTGCGTGTAGGCGTGTTCGATGTGCACCGCCAGGGCCGTCGTATCGCCGCCCACGCCCTGCGGTCCGATCCCCAGGCTGTTGATTTTTGCGAGCAATTCCTCTTCGAGCGCCGCGAGGTGGGGATCGGGGTTGCGCGTGCCGATGCGCCGCACGGCCGCGCGCTTGGCGAGCACCATGCACTCGTCCGCCGATCCTCCGACCCCAATGCCCACGATGCACGGCGGACACGGATTCGCCCCGGCTTCGACGACACTCTCGAGGATGAACCGGCGGATGCCGTCGACGCCGTCGGCCGGCGTGAGCATGCGCAGAAAGCTCATGTTCTCCGACCCCGACCCTTTGGGTACGCAGAGCAACTCGAGGTACTCCGCGCCGGGGATGAACTCCCAGTGGATCACCGGGATTCGGTAGCCGGTGTTCGTCTGCGGGTTCTGGCGGGTGACCGGGTGACAGACGCTCGACCGCAGCGGATGGTCACGCGTGGCCCGCTCGATCCCCGCCCGTAACGCATCGGCCACGCGCGCGCCGTCGACGTGCATCCCGGTGCCCAGGCCCACCCAATAGATCGGGGTTCCCGTGTCCTGACACACGATCATCCGCCGCTCGTCGGCGATCTCGACGTTGCGGACGATGAGACTCAAGATCTTGCGAGCGACCTCGTGCCGTTCCCGCTCGTACGCCTGCGTGATCGCCGCCCGGATGTCCGCGGGCACATCCTTGAGCGCTTTGATGTACAGCGCCCGGGCGGTATCCTCGACGGCGTCGTAAAAGCCGTCCGCGGTCTGCAACGCGGCGCCTCGATGGCTCAGTGGGTCATGCCCCATCGCTTTATCGTCCGCTCCTCTACAACTCGAAAGATCCCGTTTTCCACGATCAGCCCGATGAGCACGATCGTGACCAGCCCCGCAAAGACGGCGGCCGTCTCTAGATAATACCGCTTCTGGTAGATGAACCACCCCAGACCGCCTTTGCCGCCGATCACCCCGAAGACCAGTTCCGCGGCGATCAGCGTCCGCCACCCGAACGCCCAGGCGATCTTGAGCCCCGTGAGGATGGCCGGAAGCGCGGCCGGGATATAGATCGACCAGGCAAGCGGCCACCGACGCAGGCCCAGGTTGCGGCCCACGAGGATCAGGGTGCGCGGTACCGTGATAAACCCGGTAAAGATGTTCAGCGCCATGGGCCAGATGGTAGCGTGGACCAGCACGAAGATCATCGATTGAACACCAAGCCCGAACCACAGCAGCGCCAGCGGAAAGAGCGCGATCGCGGGCAGCGGGTTGAACATGCTCGTGACGACCTCGAGGAACTCCCGGCCGCGGCGCGTGAACAACGCGAACATCGCGAGCACGAACGCCAGGACGACGCCGATGGCCATGCCCATCAGCAGCACCTGCAGCGAGCGCTGCGCGTAGACGAGGAGCTCTCCGCTGGCGACGCCGCGCGCCCAGACCGCCAGCACCGCGGATGCCCGCGGGAAGAGCAGCGGGTTCGCGCCAAAGACGACGGGCGCCACCTCCCAACCGGCCAGGAGCAGCAGGACGATGATCAGCTTGCCCAGCGGCAACCGGCCCGCGAGCCCCCTCCAGGGCAGGCCGAGCGGACGGCCGGCGGCGATACGTCCCTTCGCCTCTTCAGTCGCCATGGAGGGCATCGCCGTTCTCCACGCCGAGCAGCCCGCGGATCTCTTTCTGCGTGCGCAGAAAGGCCGGGCTGTCCGATCCGGAGTCCACGCCGGGGTTGTCGAGCATCGCCAGCACTCGCCCGGGCCGCGGCGTCATCACCATGATCCGGTGGCCGATCAACACGGCCTCCTGAATGCTGTGGGTGACGAACAGGATCGTCTTGTGCGTCTCCTGCCAGATGCGATTCAACTCAGCCTGCATGCGGAGGCGCGTCAGTGCATCCAGGCTGCCGAATGGCTCGTCCATGAGCAGGACTTCGGGATTTAGCGCGAGTGACCGCGCGAGCGCGACGCGCTGCTTCATCCCGCCCGAGAGCGTGTGGGGGAAGGCATCCTTGAACCCCTTCAGCCCGACCATCTCGAGGTGGGCCATGGCGCGAGATCTCACTTGCTGGGGAGACAGGCGCGCGGCCGTCTGCAGACCGAAGACCACGTTGCCGAGAACCGTTTTCCAGGGCAGGAGCTGGTCAAACTCCTGAAAGATGAGAATACGGTCCGCCCCCGGCTCGCTGACTTCGAGCCCCTTGAAGAGAATCTGACCCGCGCTCGGACGGACGAACCCCGCGACGCTCTTGAGGAACGTGGATTTCCCGCAGCCCGAGGGTCCCAGCAGGACGAACTTCTCGCCCGTGCGCACGTGGAGCGAGACATCCTCGACCGCGGTGGTCACTCCGGCATCGGTGGCAAACCGGATCGAGACACTCCGCGCCTCGATGAGCGGGTCGGTTGACCCCGGGGCGCCCATCAGGATGCTCCCCGCGGCGAGCTCAGTCCCCCGGGAGCCTGTGCATGTTCTCGAAGGCGAACTCCTTCCACGACGCGGGGGCCTGCTTGATTTGATTGGTCTTCTTCAAGAACCCCGCAAACTGCATCAGGCGGTGTGGGGTCGTCGTGTACTGGAGCTCGGGATTCCGCAGCAGCGCGCGCATAAAACCCGGCTGCGTGTTCTCTGCTTCGGCGAGAATCCGCGCCGCATCGTCACGGTGATCGATCAGATAGGCCTGGGCCTCATCCAAAGCGCGCAGCAACGCCTGATAGACCTCGGGGTTCCGTCGCGGAAAGTCCTCCATGGCCCAGATCAGGTTGAACGTGTGCGGGCCCCCGACGATCTGATAGCTGTCGAAGACTTTGCGAATGCCGGTGATCTGGAGCTCGAGATACTGAAACGGTGGAGAGGTCAGATGCCCCGTGATCTCACGCTTGGACATGAGGGCGAACATCCCATCCGGATGGGACATGGCGACAACCAGCGAGTCCAGCGCCAGTGGATTCCCGAGTTCCTTCTCCGCGGCCATCTGCAGCACCACGTGCTGGATGCTCCCGACCGCGGGCATGGCAATCTTGTCCGCCGGAGTCAGGTCCTTGATTGTCCTGACCCCATCCCGATTGGTATTCAGGTAGAGCGGCATCTGGTTGAGGGCCGAGACGATCTTCCATTTCACGCCGCGATCCCAGGCGATGATGAAGGGTCCGACGCCGCCGCTGCCGACGTCCACCTGACCGGCCAGCATGGCGTCGCGGATGACGGGGCCCGAGGTGAGTCGCAGCCACTCCACCTGCAGCCCGGGAAGGTGCTTTTCGAGCATCTTGTGCTCGCGCATGATGATCAGGTGCGCGTAGCCGATGCCCGGCTGAATGGCGATGCGCAGACGCCGCGGCGTCTGCCCGTGCAAAAGCCCGGGAATGAGGAGAAGTCCGATGAGGGCCGCGATCGCCGCTAATCCTGATAGTCTTCTCACGCCCCTACCCCCTCTGGCCGCCCCTTCGGGCCGCACTCTAACGCTATTACCCGGAGCTCTATGACACTCCTCTGCCGTAGCCGCTTTCGGAACTCGTTCCGGCACGAGTTGGTGATCGCTCCGGGCACTCTCAACGTGCGGTCTGTGGAGTTGTCAAGCCCCTTCGCGAAATTTCTTTCGATCTCGCGCAGCTAGAGTCGAACTCGTG
>JBOGSE010000141.1:0-8249 GCA_050694895.1 bacterium
TACCGCCTGCACGCCCGACTTGCTCCCACGGCCGGTAGCCGGTCTCGTACATCGCTTTCGAGAGCATGTGCGCCCCGACCGGCGAGGTGAGCAGGACGAAGAGCAGCGTGGCGACCTCACGCCCGTCCGTCCCCAGTTGCAGGATCGCCGCGGTCAACACCAGCGCCAGCCCCAGCGTCGCCGCCTTCGTCGCCGCGTGCAGGCGCGCGTAGGCATCGGCAAACCGGTGCAACCCCAGCGCCGCGATCAGCGACAGCGCCGACCCAGACAGCGTCAGGACAGCGATCACGACCTCATGCAAGGGGCGGTCTCCCCCGCACGAACCGCGCCGCGGCCACCGTGCCGATGAAGCCCAGGATCGCCACCACCGCGGCCACGTCGGCGTACAGCCGCGTGCCAGCCCGCATCCCCAATACCGCCACCACGTTGACCAGGACGAGCGCGATCGTATCTCCGGCCACGACCCGGTCGCCCAGGTGAGGGCCGCGGATCAGTCGCAGCAAGCACAGCGCCATGGCCAAAACGAGCATCGTCATGGCGATGGTGGTGGCGAGGGTGAGAGCGGTCATTCGAGCAATCCCTTGATCGGCGCTTCCAGCGTGCGCTTGATCTCATCCACCGTGGCCTGGGCATCGGTCAGCGCCAGGACGTGCACCAGGAGATACGAACGGTCGGGCGCCACGTCCACGGTCATCGTCCCGGGAATCAGGGTGATCGAATGGGCCAGCATCGTAATGGCCGCGTCGGTTTTGAGCGCGAGCGGCACCTGGACGATCCCCGACCGGATGGGCAGCCACGGCCGCAGGACCAGCCCCGCCACCGTGACGACAGCCACGATATTCTGATAGATGAAGGTGGCAAGCCAGACAAGGCCTGACCAGATGCGCCGCACGGTCTACTTCCTGAGCACCGTGTTGACGTAGGTCGCCGGGGCGGTCAGGTGCGCCGCTGCCGTCGACGTCAACGAGAACAGTCCCCGGGCCTGGAGGCCGACCACGACGGTGATCGCCGCCAGGACCGCGGCAGGCGCGACCAGCCTGGCAGGCGCGCGCTGCGGCGTCCCCGGGCCCCAGAAGACAGCCGCGTAGATCTTCAGCATCGACATGAGCGTGAGGACGCTGACCACGATGCTGACGGCGACCACCCCGGGCTGGTCCGCGTCAAGGCCCGCGCGGATCAGCAGCAGCTTGGCGAAGAAGCCCGAGAACGGCGGCATCCCGGCCAGCGAGAGGGCGCAGATCGCGAAGACCAGCGCCATCGTCCCGTTGGTCCTCGCCAGGCCGGCTAGGCGCTCGAGCCGGTCGGTGCCGTGCGTCTCCTCGATCGCACCTCCTACGAGCAGCAGCCCGGACTTCACGACGATGTGGTGGAGGACGTAGAAGATGCCGCCGGCGATGCCAAGCTGGCTGGACAGGGCGAGGCCCATGATCATGTAGCCGACCTGGCTGATGATGTGGAACGAGAGGATGCGCCGGATGTCCTCCTGGGCGAGCGCGCCCAGCACGCCGAAGAGCATCGTGAAAGCCGCCGACCACAGCAGCACCGGGTCCGGGCCGCCGCTGGGGAAGATGATCGTGAAGACCCGGAACAGCGAATAGACCCCGACCTTCGTGAGCAACCCGCCGAAGAACGCGGCGATGCCTCCCGGCGGGATGGCGTACGCGTGGGGCAGCCAGAAGTACAGCGGGAAGATCGCGCCCTTAATCCCAAACGCCATCAGCAGCAGCGCCGCACCGGCGCGCACCGGACCGGCCGGGGCCTGCGGCACCCGCTCGACCAGGTGCGCCATGTTCAGCGTTCCGGTCGCAGAGTAGATCAGCGCCACCGCAAACAGGAAGAACATCGAAGCGACGAGGTTAATCGCGACGTAGCCGAACGCCTCACGCGCCTGACGACGCGTCGTCCCGTGGGTGAGCAAGAAGTACGAAGAGATCAACATGACTTCGTACGCCACGTACAGGTTGAAGATGTCGCCGGTAAGAAACGCCCAGTTGATGCCGACTAGGAGAAACTGCCAGCCGGCCTGGACGAAGCGGTCGTCCCTGCCTGCGGCGATCGTGAAGGCCAGCCCCACCAGCCCGATCAGCGAGGCGATCAGGACCATCAGCGCACCGAGCATGTCGGCCACCAGCGTGATGCCGAACGGCGCTGGCCATCCACCGGCCTGAATCGGCATCACTCGCCCGTCTCTCGCCAACAGGACCAGCGCAATGCTGACCGACAGCGATGCCAGGCAGCCGGCCAACCCGAGGATGCGCTGCACCCGTCGTGCCGGTCCGGCGATGAGGAAGACCGCGGTCAGCAGCGGCAAGACGATGGGCAGCGCAGGCAGCGCCGCGATCAGCCTATCGGTCATCGCCTTTGTCCTCGCCGCCGAAGAGGTGCATCCGATAGCCCAGGGCCAGCAGGAACGCGGTCAGGCCGAACGAGATGACGATGGCGGTCAGGATGAGCGCCTGCGGGAGCGGATCCGTCATCGGACCCGGCCCGGCGCCGATGACCGGGACGCTCCCCTTGAGGCCGGCCGCCAGCAGGATGAAGACGTTCGCCGCGTGCGACAGCAGCGCCAGACCGATGATCTGGCGGAGCAGCGACTTGCCCAGCAGCAGGTAGAAGCCCGTGGCGACCAGCACGCCGACCAGCAGCGAAACGGCGGTGGCCATCAGGCCGCCTCTACCAGCGAGCGTACGGCAGACATCACCGAGCCCGTGACCACCCAGAGCACACCCATGTCGAAGATCAGCGACGAGGGCAGCCCGAGGGAGCCGACGGCCAGCAACGTGTGCTGCAACAGGGGCTGTCCAAAGGCGAGCGGCACCGCGGCGGAACCGGCGGCGAGCAGCAGTCCGATGGCCATCACGACGTCCCACCGCCGGACCAGCCGGTCGGTGCCGTACGCCTGCGCCCGCAGCACGATCGAGCCTGCCACCATCAGACCGGCGACGAATCCCCCGCCCGGGCCATAGTGGCCCGTGGCCCAGAGCAGCAGTGCGTACATCACGATCACCGGAGAGACGATCCTGGCGATCGTCCGCAGAATGAGCGAGGTCATCGGTGCTTCTTCGTGGATCTCCCGGCGGTGACTCCGGCTCCGCGGCATCGTCGGGCCCACCGGTCCGGCATGCCCCGAGTTCAGGGCCGCCGCCGGCGTTCTCCACGGCGCCAGCGCGATGATGCCGAGCGCGGCGATGACGAGCACGCTGATTTCGCCCATCGTGTCCCAGCCGCGGAAGTCGACGATGACCAGGTTGACCACGTTCTTGCCGCCGGCTTCGGCGGCGTGGGTGAAGAACGCATCGGCGATGCGCGGGAGGTTGGAAAGGTTGGCGACCATCGCCGCCAGCACGGCGCTCACGCCGCCGGCGACCAGGGCCATTGGCCCGTCGGTCATCGGACGCGGCTGGGGGTACCCGGGGTCGCTTTTGGCCAGCGCGGCGATTGCCACCAGGAAGAGCACCAGCGACACCGTTTCGATCACGGCCTGCGTGATGGCGATGTCCGGCGCACTGAGGAGGAGGTAGATCAGGCTCACCGAGTATCCCGCAGCGCCCAGTGCCAGGACCGCCCCCAGCAGCAGCCGCGACCTCACCGCGGCGATCGACGCCGAGAGCGCCACCACCACCGCGATAACGGGACCGGCTTCCAGATCGGCAGGAGAGATCCGGGCCGTCACACCGGTGCGGGCAAGGCCGAACACGACGAGCGCCATCGCGGTCACCATGATGTACATCAGGTAGTCACGGAGGCGGCCGGTGAGATAGAAGTGCGTCAGGCTTTTGGCGCCGTCGAGCGTCCAGGCGTAGAGCCGATCGTACAGGCGCCCCACGCTCGCCCACGACGCGCCGGTCGCAAGACGCTGCGCCGGGGCCTGCAGCCGGAACAGCACTGCCCCACCGGCAATAGCCATCCCGGTCACAGTCGCCACCGTGAACGACATCCCGTGCCAGAGCGCTACTGGATGCGGCGCACCCGTGATCGCTGCGGTGGCGAGGGCGGCAAGCCGCTCGACCGGCACCAGGACCAGTCCGAAGACGAGCGTACCAAGCGCCAGGACGGCTGCCGGCCCCCACAGGAGGTACGGCGGCTCGTGCACGTCCGCCGGAGGCACCGGCCGCTGAGGCGCATGACGCTGGCGCGGCCCTTTCGAAGACACCGTGCCCATCGGTGACCTCGCGCCCATCGAAAACCCCGGACCGAGAAAGATGCTGAGGAACCGCACGCCGTAGGCGAGAGACAACGCACCGGAGAGGATCACGACCCCGGCGGCCAGCGACGACCCTTTGAGGAAGGCATCGACTGCGGCCTCTTTGCTGAGAAATCCGCCAAACGGGGGCAGACCGGCCATGGAGAGCGCCGCGATCGCCGCGATCCCCATCGTCACGGGCATCACCCGGCCGAGCCCGGCGAGGCGGTCGATGGCCCTGGTGCCGGTCTCGTGCTCCACCGCGCCGGCGATCAGGAAGAGCGTGCCCTTGAATGCCGCGTGGTTGAGTACGTGGACCATCGCGGCGGCCACAGCCACCGGCGTACCCCAGCCGATCAGTGCCGTCGCCAGCCCGAGCGCTCCGACGGTCGAATATGCCAGCAGCGCCTTCAGGTCGGTCTGGACAAGCGCCAGCCCGGCGCCGGCCAGTAGTGTCACCAGGCCGACAGAGGTCACCACGCTCGTCCACGCGCCGGTGCCGCCCAGCACGGGGAGCAACCGGGCGAGCAGGTAGACCCCGGCCCACACCATGGTGGCCGAGTGCAGGTAGGTCGAGACCGGCGTCGGGGCCACCATCGCGGAGGGCAGCCAGAACTGGAATGGGACCTGTGCCGATTTGGTGAACGCGCCCAACAGCACCAGCCAGAGGATGGCCGGATAGCGGGGATCGGCTTTGATCGCGCCGGCTTTCGCCAGCAGCACGCTGATCTGCCACGAGCCGCCGGCCTGCGCCAGCATGACGAATCCCGCGAGCATGGCGACCCCGCCGGCTACGGTGACTATCAACGCCTGGGTGGCTCCGGCGCGAGCCGCCGGGTCTTCGTTCCTGTAACCGATCAGGAAGAACGACGCGAGGCTCGTTAACTCCCAGAAGACGTAGAGCAGGACGAGATCGTCGGCCAGCACCACGCCGAGCATCGCGCCCATGAAGACCAGCATGTGCGCGTAGAAGCGGCCTAGCTCCGGGCTGGCATGCATGTACGCGACCGAGTAGATCAGGATCAGGAGCCCGACCGCGACGATCAGGAGGCTGAAGAGGAGTGCGAGCCCATCCAGGGTAAGCGCATAGCGGATGCCCAGGTCGGGGAACCAGGGGAGCGACAGCCGCACCGCTTCGCCGCCGAAGACGCCCGGCAGGAGCTGCGCCAGCGCGATGAGCAGCCCCGCCGGGACCAGGGCGCTGACCCAGCCCGGATGCAGCCGGAGGCGATTGGCCAGAGCCCCGGCCAGCGGCGCGGCGAGGACGGCGATAAACGGAACGGCGCCGAGCAGATGAGACACTAGGGCTACGCTACAAGAGTGATGGCAGCGGGGTCAAGGAGCCGCTGCGGCAAGGGGCGCAAGGCACGACACGTACACATGACGAAGCGAGTCACCGACCACACAGTAGCCGCAACACCTCGGGCAGCCGCACACAGGGAGGCGACCGATGACCACCCGAATCGCGCTCACGCTTGCCGGAGGCGTCTCGCTCGGCGCCTATCAGGCCGGCGCGACCTACGAGCTCTTGTGGGCGCTGGCGCACCGGACCGATCCGCGCGAGCCGGTTTTTGTCGACGTGCTGACCGGCGCGTCGGCTGGCGCGATGAACGCCGCTGTGATTGCCCGCGCGCTTCTGTACGATGAATCGGCCGCGGACGACCTGTACCGCGCCTGGGTCAAGGAAGTCAGCGCCGCCAATCTGCTGAATGATACGGTGGCGAGCGGCGAGCCGCGGGCCAGCCTGTTCTCCGACCGGCCGATCAGGGAGCTGGCGGGCCGGATCCTTGAGATGCCGCCCGTGCGGACACATCCGCATCCCGCGGAGCCGCCGAACCTGCGAATGGCGTTCACACTCGCCAACCTGAGCGGAATCAATTACGCGCTCGGCTACGCCAACACACCGGGCGGCTTCGACACGACCATCTTTTCCGACTGGATCGTCTTCCGGCTTGGTCGTGATGCGCCCCAGACTCTTTCCCCGGCGAGGATGTGGCGGTCGATCGCGCGCGCCGCGACCGCGTCCGGGGCCTTTCCGTTCGCGTTTCCGACCGTGCGCCTCGAGCGACACCTCGCCGACTACGTGCGGTCCGAGATCTACGACTCGAATGAGGACGCGACACGCGAGTTCACGTACGTCGATGGCGGGCTGTTCAATAACGAGCCGGTCGGGCTGGCAAGGGAGATGGTGGAAGGGCTGGAAGCGGCGGATCCTCGGATTGAGCAGGACCGGCGCATCCATGTTCTTGTTGATCCCCACGTGGGATCGAACGCGGCGGTGGCGGATTTCCCTGAAGCGCCGCTGGGGTATCGCCTGCTGTTCGGGCGGTTGCTCGACGCGGTGCTGGGCGAGGCGTCCAAGCGCGACTGGATCCGCGCCTCCCGGATAAACATACGCCTGCGCTGGCAGGAGGAGCTCCTGATCCGCGTGGCGGAGGCGGTCGCCGATATCCCGGCGCGAGATCTCGCCGCCTATGGGGCGCGTGTGGCCGGGCTGGCCAGGGAGATCGCCACGCTCAAGGTCGCCTACGAGAATCCGAATCAAAGGCCTCCTGAGGCCGTGGTCCGAGCGCACCTCGACCGAAACATTGAGCGGCTCGGCCCTATGCTGTGCGGCGAGGCATACGCCGAGATCCGCGGCACCCCGGCGTGTGCCGATGCCTTACTCAACATTGCCTACATCCTCGAGAACGTGGCGGGGCTCCGAAAGAAGGTCGACCTCGATCTGCACCTCATTGCGCCGGCACCCGGGTCGCTGGCCGGCGACTTCTTCTTCAACTTCGGAGGATTCTTCGTAGAGGAGTGGCGCGAGCACGACTGGCGCCTCGGGCGCGCCGACGCCAGACGGGTATTGGAGCAGCTGAGCGGCCAGAGCCCTGAGCTGACGTATACGCCGGATGCACGCGCGGCGTACGTACCCGAGCGCGATGTGAGCCAGGTGGGCGGCGCACAAATTCCTCACGAGGCGCAGACTGCGCTGCGGCGCAGAATGAAGGAAGAGGTCGTGCGAATGATTCTGCCGAAGCCAACCGGACCTCTCGTGCGCTGGCTCGTCACACTGCTGGGTGGCTACGTGGCCAACAAGGCGGTCGATGCCCTGGTGCGACGGACTTCGTGATGCGCGTCACCTTCCACGGCGGTGTCCGATCGGTCACAGGCTCGCTCCACCAGGTAGAGACCGGCAATACCCGCGTCTACCTCGACTGCGGACTGTTCCAGGGGCCGAGGGCAGAGGCGCTGGAGCGTAACCGCCGGTTTCCCTCCGACCCGAAGGACGTCGACGGAGTGATTCTGTCGCATGCGCATCTGGACCACTGCGGCAACCTGCCCACGCTTGTGGCTCAGGGGTTCGGCGGCCGCATCTACTGCACGCCGGCGACGCGCGACCTGACCGCGCTGGTGCTTCGCGACAGCGCGAAGGTGCAGGAGCAGGATGTCCGGTTCGTCAACAAGATTCGCCGGCGCCAGGGGCTGCCCGAAGTCGATGTGCTCTACGACGCCCGCGCGGCGGAACGCGCGATCGCGCAGATCGTCTCGATCCCCTACGAGCAGAAATTTTCCGTCGGCGGCGTCACGGCGGCGTTCTATGACGCGGGGCATATCCTCGGCTCGGCCATCACGGTCCTCGAAGCGGAGGGCCGCCGCCTCGGCTTTACCGGCGATCTGGGACGGCCTGGCATGCCTATCGTGCGGGACCCGCAGGCCGTGTCCGCCGTCGACTGCATGCTCATCGAGTCGACCTACGGTGACCGCGCGCACCCACCACTCTCCGAGGCCGAGACGCAACTGGCCGCGGTGGTTGGCGAGACCGCGCAGCGTGGCGGCAAGGTGCTCATCCCCTCATTCGCGCTCGGCCGTACGCAGGAAGTGGTCTATGCCCTGCACCGCCAGCACGACGCAGGGCGCAGGCCGAACATCCCGACCTATGTGGACAGCCCGATGGCCACCGACGCGACCGAGATCTTCCGGATCCACGCGGACTGCTTTGATGAGGAGATCCGCTCCCACCTGGAGCAGCACGATCCGTTCGGATTCAAGGGGCTGCGCTACGTCCGTACACCGGAGG
>JBOGSE010000142.1:0-8549 GCA_050694895.1 bacterium
TCCCAGGCCAGCAGGTGGTTACTCAAACCCAAGGGCCGCCTGCGTACGTTCAGGGATGGCCATGTGCCCACCGCCGGAAGGCCGGCATTCCGGAGCGTGAGGTACCGGTAGCCGCCTCCGAGCTCGGGCAGGTGGGGAAAAAGGGCCCGAATATAGGTCCCCACGCCCGTGTGGCATCCGGCAGTCCAGAACCACCCATCCCTTGTCTGGAGGCCGGTCCCAGGCACCTGCCGGACGATTCACGATCCAGTCACCTTGACAAGCTTGTTCCCCGACCAGGCCCACCCCTGCCCGAGTTCCCTACCTCCTTGGTAGGCTACTCAGACTCTACACGGCCGGGTAGTAGCATCCCGCCGGGAGCTGCAACTAGGCTGAACATGCATTCGAACCCGTCTGTCACTACGCGGGCGCACTGATCTTGGATGAAAGGAGGGGGAGAAGCCCATTATGTTCACGTTGAGATATGCATGGATTTGGCTCAACACGAAACTCAACCGGGATGAAGCAGGGCAGGGCGCAAGCGAATACGTCTTGCTCATCCTGGGCGTCGTGCTCTTCCTGATCCTTGCGGCCATGGGACTCAGGACCATGCTCGGTACCGCCGTGTCATCGATCTCTAGCTGGGTTGCCGCCGTTAGTGCCGGTGGGCCCGCGACGACTCCCTAACCAACGGGTGCCCGTCGGGGCGTCCGTGATTTTGAGGGAGACGGCCTCGGAGGCAGGGTCACCCAGATCATGGGGGTGACCCTTGCCCCGCTGGCGAGGAGAGCCTATCGATGACCAGCCAACGAGGTCAGGGAGCGGTGGAGATTGTGTTGCTGGCACCGCTCATGATGGTATTAGTGTTTCTCATCTGGGAAGCTGGCCGCATCTTCGGGTCATGGTTGCTACTCACGAATGCCGTGAGGGAAGGCGCGCGGTTTGCCATCACGCGGAACTGCGATACCTTCGCCTCCGATCCGACCATTGCGAATCAGATCAGGAATCGGGTGTCGGTGACGGCGCAGTTTCTTGTCGTCGACGCCACGGCGTGTACCGGGTCTTCGTCTCAAAACTCTTGCGTCAATGTCACCCGAGGGACGTCGGGTTCTGAGGCGTTTGCCCAAATCTACGGGATGTACAGGGTCTTCACGCTGACGCCGATCGCCGGCACCATCCCGTACCTGGGGTCCATCAACTATCCCGGCTACATGGAAATTCGCACCTACACCACGATGCGGTGCGAATAGGTTGTGAATAGGAGGTACGCGTCATGAAGCGCAAATGGGTAATCCCTATCGCCGCGGCGGCTCTGGCCCTGATCACGACGTTTGCCGTTGTCAACTATCTCCAGCGCGTGGAGAAGCGGGCTGAAGCGCCAAAGCCTGTCGAAACAGCGGAGGTCGTCGTGGCCAAGGCCAACATTGCCGAGCGGAAGATCGTCACACCGGATCTCATCGCCCTTCGCCAGGTTCCGGTGATCGCGATCCACCCCTCGGCGGCTCGGCGGATCGAAGATGTATCGAATCGCGTCGCGGTGGTGTCTATCTTCGCCGACGAGCAGGTGCTGCTCAGCAAACTGGCCCCGGCCGGTGTAAATGTCGGACTGTCGTATGTCATACCAAGAGACAAGCGCGCCATGACGCTCGCCAACAACGAGATTGTCGGGGTCGCAGGCTTCATTTTTCCCGGGGACAGGGTCGATATCATCGCCACGGTCTCGCTGAACGATGTGAACATCAGCAAGATTGCCCTCCAGGACATCCTGGTGCTGGCGGTCGCGCAGAAGGTCGACCAGAGACCAGGTGAAGAGCCGCGCGTCACGTCTTCGGTCACGTTCGCGCTCTCACCCGAGGAGACGGAGGCGCTGGCCCAGCTCGACAGCAGCGGCAAACTGCGCCTCGCCCTCCGCCCATACGGCGCAGTGCCAAACGTCCAGACGGCAGGGGCGACGCTTCAGAGCGTAATCGCCCGCAGCGGAGGCGGCGGCACACGACTGGCAACAGTGTTGGCGCAGCCCGTGGCGTCGATCAACCGCACGGTGGCAGGGGTGACGCAGTCAACACGAGCAGAGCTCGCCTCCACCCGGCAGCCCGCGGCCGAGACTACCCGGAAGCCGCCGGTCCAAACCGAGCCATCGAGGGCCGCCGGAATCCCTCTCCCCCCACCGATTCCAACGCAGCCTCCCCTGCTGACCCCCCCGCCGCAGGTCACCCCGGAAGCACCGAAACTTCCTGCGGACATGCGGTTGATCGGACTGGTCGCCAGCACCGACGGCAGCCGCAAGATTGCCGTCATTCGGACCGGTGGGCAGACGTACTTCGTCGAGCCAGGCCACACGCTCCTCGGCTTCACCGTGGCGACCATTACCGACAACAAAGTCATCCTGCGCCGCGGGACCGCCGAGTTCGAACTGTTCTTCTAGGTGGCAGGAATGGAAGACAAGGGACACAGGAGATCACAGCGCGGATACGCGACCGTCCTCGTGGTGGGGATGGGTCTCGTTCTTGCGCTCTTCCTTGGAATCTCCATCGACTGGGGCATCCTGCTCCGACACCGGCGCGCCATGCAGAATGCCTGCGACGCGGGCGCACTGGCAGGAGCGCTCAACCTCAGAAGCAACCCCAGCTCGGTCGAAGCGACGGCGCTAAGGTATGCCAGGCAAGACCTAACCCAGAACGCTATTCCACCGAATCCACCCGGCGATCCACCCCGAAATGACCTGGTAACGGTAACGGCCCAAGCCCAAGACGCCAACGGACAGCCAGATACAGTAGCGCCTCGTCGAGTTCGGGTTGAGATGTGGAGAGACGTCTCTATGACTCTCTTCCGGCTCGTTCGCGATTATGTGCGAGTTGCCGCAGGCTGCACCGCACGGCTCGTATTTATCATTCCTGACGATCTGGTCCCACTTGGGCTCGACTATTGCCTATGGGCTCCCAACTATCAGCAGGGCCCCGTGCCAGCCCGATGTTTCCAATCACCCTACCCCCCACCGAACCCTGCCCCGCCTGAATGCTGGCGCTATCTCGGGCTGCCATTTGCCTCGCGACCCACATTATGTCAGTCTTTCGAGATCACCGTCGCGCCCAATTCACCCGACGGTTTTGGCAGCGGGAACACCGGTCTGCTTAATTTCTGCCCCCCCAACGAACCGTTTGACTGTGCGGGCGGCGGTGCAAACGAATGGAACAATTACTTCTGCAACGTGTTCTGCGATAACCCACCGCCTCCAGCCCCGCAGATTGTGCCGTACTGCTTTGATGCGACGCCACCCCCAACCGGCCCGAGAACCGATCCGGTAAGGGACTATGCTCCTTGTGCCAATCTCCTGACAAAGCCCGGGGTTTCGCTCGGACAGGTCAGACAGGGTGTGACCGACCGGTGCGCCAACCTCGATCAAGACGCCCAGTTCCTCAAGCTCCTGCTGTTGAATCCGGCATTTCAAGACGACGGAAACGGACGGTATGCTGTCGAAATCTGGGGATTCGCGGTCTTCCAGATTGATTGCAGCAACCCGCTCATAAATGGAAATAGCACAATTAGGGGAGGATTCGTGTCAATAGTTTCCGGCCGGATTACGGGCCGTGAGACAGACCTGGATACCGGCGCCTTCACCATCAAACTTGCCGAGTAGGAGCAAGCGATGAGTCGATTCCTCCGGATCGTCATCGCTGCCCCGGACGAGGCGTCGAGGGCACTAATCTCACGCCTGGCGGGGCAGTATCAGAATGCGCGTGTGGTGGCGGAGGCCGACGACGCTCCCGAGTTAATGAACGTCGTCGCCTACCGCCGGCCGCACCTTGTCTTTGTATCCACTGAGCTCGACGACATGCGCGGCTTCGAGGTGGCGGACCGGCTGTCACGCCAACACCCGGGTCTCTATATCGCAATGACCTCTCCACGAAGGAATGTGGAGGACGTCCGCCGTGCGATGAAGGCCGGAGCGCGGGAGTACCTGGCAGAGCCTCTTTCGGAAGATGACGTCCGCCGCGTCATCGATGATGCGGGAGACTTCGCGGGATCTGCGCCCGATCGAAAGGGCGTCCTCATCGCCGTCATGTCAAGCAAGGGCGGCGTCGGGAAAAGCACGCTGTCCGTGGACCTCTCCATCGCACTCAAGCAGGCGGGCGTGGGAAGGATCGCTCTGGTCGACGGCGACCTGTATTTTGGCGACGTTGCCACCATGCTCGACATCAGGCCTGAGCGGACCATCCATGACCTCAACGGGGCGCTTGACGCGGAGATCGCCGACCGGTTTCTCACGCATCACTCGAGCGGCATCGAGGTGCTCGCCGCGCCCAGATTGTCCGAGCAGGCCGAGGAGATTTCTCCCGACCGTTTCCGCACGATTCTCGGCGTCCTCCAGGGACTCTACAACTACATAGTGGTCGACGTCACCGCCGCGGCCCTGGACACGATGCTGCCGACGCTGGATGTCGCCGACTTCGTGCTCATGTTGTCCACGCTCGACGTCGTGTGTCTGAAAGATGTGAGTCAAGTGCTCGACATGATCCAGAAGCTTCGATTCCCCATTCACAACATCATGCTTGTCGGCAACCGGTTCGATGAACGCTACTCACTCAATCCCAGGGATGCGGAGAAGACGTTGAACATGAAGTTCACCGCCGTGCTTCCTCGAGACGACCGGGTCACGGTCGCGGCCAACCGCGGCGTGCCGATGACCCTCAGCGAGCCCGGCGCTCCGTTCACGCGGCAGGTGGTCACGCTCGCCAAGACGATCACCGCCAGGGTCGGGAGGTTGAATCATGTCTCTGCGTAGGCGGCTGGAAGACGCTTCCAGTACTCCTAGTTCGTGGGTAGACCCACACCAGGGCGTCAAGAACACTGTCCATCTCCGGCTGATCGAGGAGCTGCACCGGCGAGGCGAGACCGGGCTCGCCCCCGACGAGGTCGAGCGGAAGGTCGCCGGCTTGCTGGACAGCGAGAATACGCTCCTGACCCGTGACGATCGTTCCCGGCTGATCATGGACATCGTGCATGAGGCGCTGGGGTATGGACCGATCGAGCCGCTCATCCGCGATCCAGCGATCACTGAAGTAATGGTCAACGGACCCAACAGCGTCTTTATCGAGCAGGCCGGCAAGATTCATCCAACGGACATCAGGTTCCGCGACGACCATCACGTCATGCGAATCATCGAAAAGATCGTGGCCGGCGTTGGGCGCCGGATCGATGAAAGTCAACCCTATGTCGACGCGCGTCTGCCGGATGGGTCCCGTGTCAACGCCATCATTCCTCCCCTCGCCCTAAACGGCCCGTGTCTCACCATCCGCAAGTTCTCGCGCGAGCCCTACACGGACGAGGATTTGATTCGATTCGGGACGATGACCCCTGAGCTCCGTGATCTGTTCAGCGCGATCGTGCGGGCCAAGCTCAACGTCCTGATCTCCGGAGGAACCGGCTCGGGCAAGACGACCCTGCTCAATGTTGTGAGCATGTTCATTCCCGAAAGGGAACGCATCGTCACCATTGAGGATGCGGCCGAGCTGCAGCTCAAGCAGGCCCACTGGGTACGGCTGGAGACCCGTCCCCCCAACATCGAGGGGAAAGGCCAGGTGACGCAGCGAGATCTTGTGCGCAATGCGCTGCGCATGCGGCCCGACCGAATTCTCGTCGGCGAGGTCCGCGGCGGCGAGGCCCTGGATATGCTGCAGGCTATGAACACCGGCCACGAGGGCAGCCTGACAACGGTTCATGCCAACTCGGCCCGAGACGCGCTCTCCCGCGTCGAGACGATGGTGCTGATGGCTGGGATGGATCTGCCCTCACGCGCCATCCGGGAGCAAATGGGCTCGGCCTTTCATGTCGTGATCCACCTCGCCCGGTACGGCGACGGCACTCGCAAGGTCGCCAAGGTGGCCGAGATTAACGGCATGGAGGGTGACATCATCACGATGCAGGACCTCGCGGTGTACACGCAGCGGGGTGTCTCAGCCGAAGGCGTGGTCATCGGTCAGCACTCGTTCACGGGCATTCGGCCCACCTTTTACGATCGCCTGAAGCCGCTGGGGATCGACTTGCCGTTGTCGATCTTCCTGCGCTGAGGAGCCGTCATGTGGATCATCGGCGTGCTGATGTTTGCCTCGATCTTCGGGGGCGCGTATCTGCTGCTGACGCGCGCCACGGCATCGCGCCTGGCCACGGCCGAGCGTCTGGACTACTACACGGAGGCTATCAAACGGGTCCCTGCCACCAGCGGACGCTGGGCAAACATGCCCGCCGCGGACCGAGTGATGGGCCGCCTAAGCCTCGCCCACTCCCTGGAGCAGCTCCTCGACCAGGCCGACCTCCCTCTAAAGCCTTTCGAGTTCATCTTGATCACGTTCGTCTCAGCCCTCGGCCTGGCGGCCCTCACAATGCTTTTCGGGCGCCCGGCCGGTGAAATCGTCGCCTCCGGCATGATCGGGCTCGTGACGCCGCTCATCTGGGTGATCGTCAGGCGCTCAAGACGGCGCGAGGCGTTCAACCGGCAGTTGCCCGATGCGCTCCAGGCGATCAGCGGCTCGCTGCGCGCAGGGTTTGGGTTCAACCAGGGGCTGATGGTTGTGGCCACGGATCAGCCTCCCCCAATCTCGGTCGAGTTTGCGCGGACCGTTCGCGAGATGAACCTGGGCCTGACGGTTGAGGACGTGCTCCAAAACATGGCGCGCCGTATGCAGAGTCTGGATTTCGATCTCGCCGCGTCCGGAATTCTCATCAACCGGCAGATAGGAGGAAATCTCGCGGAGCTCTTGGACCAGATCACAGCCACGCTGCGGGAGCGCGTAAAGCTCAAGAACTTCATACGCGTGCTCACCGCGCAGCAGCGGATCTCGGCCATTGTCGTGGCGGGTGTCCCGCCGGTTGTCATGGTCGTCCTTCTGTTCGGATTGCGCGATTACTCCAGCTACCTCGTGGGCACCCGGATAGGGCACGTGCTGCTCGCGATGTCCGTGCTCATGCAGATCATCGGAATTTATCTGATCCGGCGCATCATGGCGATCGAGGTCTAAGGAGCGATCCAGTGGAACCGTTGACGATTGGGGTCCTGGTCTTCGCGACGATCTTCGCAGGCACGTTGGCGCTGTTTAGACGAGCTCCGGCCACCGAAGTCGTCGCGGCGCGCCTCCAGCAGATCGAGCAGGCGCACCTGCCGCGCGCCACGACGCTCTCGATGCCATTCTACCGGCGCGCGCTCCTGCCGTTCGCGAAATCGGCTGCGACCCTGGTTATTCGCGTCGTGCCGCCGCGATCCATTGAAGCCGTACGCAACAACCTGATCAAGGCCGGACGCGGCCAGACCGACCCAATCGCGTGGATCATCAGCAAGTGGGCACGGACCGTAGTTCTAGGCGTGCTGGCCTACCTCGCGGGACGTCTGGCCCTGATACCTGCGGTGCAGCTGCTCCTCACGGCGGCCTCGGCGGCCGGACTTGGCTACCTCTCGTCCGAATTCGGAATCCGCAGCGCGATTACGAAACGACAGAACCAGATCTTGAGGGAGCTGCCGGAAACACTCGACCTGCTCACAATCTCAGTCGAGGCCGGGCTCGGATTGGATCAAGCCCTGGAGGTGGTGACGAGAAGGCGCACCGGCCCCCTGTCGGACGAGATCCGCATCTACCTGGAAGAAGTGAGGCTGGGAAAGGACCGCAACGCGGCGTTGAAGGCCATCGGCAAGCGGACCGGGCTGGAAGAGCTCATATCGTTCACCTCGACGCTGGTCCAGGCCATGGAGTTCGGAATCAGCATCGCTCAGGTCCTCCGCGTTCAGGCACAGGAGGTTCGCTTGCGGCGCAAGGAGCGCATCGAAGAGCGCGCGATGAAAGCACCGGTGAAGATGCTCTTCCCGATCATTTTCCTGATCTTGCCGGCGATCTTTGTGGTCGTCGCCGGACCAGGGATGATCAGGATGTACACTGAGTTCATCGCGCCCAGCGGGGGCCCCAGTCTGTTCACCCCACCAGGCCGCTGAGCGTCATGGGCAACCACAAAGGAGCCGCTCAGATGTATGTGGTGAATCGCACGCGTGGGACGTACCTGGGCGTGAAAATCCAAGTCGCGAACACGTTCTTCAAACGGCTGCTGGGTCTTTACGCGCACCGCCATCTGCACTTCGGCGATGGCGTCTGGATGGTGCCGTGCAACTCGATCCAGACGGTCGGCATGCGCTTTCCAATTGACATTGTGTTTCTGAACAGTCTCCGTCGGGTCGTCCGCGTAGTCGAGCAGGTTCAGCCCGGCCGCGTCGTCAGGCAGCCGGGAAATGGCGTCCACTCGACGCTCGAGCTACCGGCGGGAGTCGTGAAAAGCAGCGAGACCCAGGTCGGTGACTCTCTGGAGTTTATCGAAGAAACGGAGCCGGTCGCTCAGCACGCGTAACTGTGGGTACGCACCTGTGGGGCGTTGCTCCGGGACGCGCTACCGCGCCTGGGACGGCAAGAGCGGGGCCGCTTCCTGGCTGGCAGGCTCGCGTTCGAACAGAACGACGACGCGGAAGAGATCCACCCGGGTGAGTTTCAAGATCTCAAAACTCACGACCCGCGCTTCGATCGACACCGAGCCTC
>JBOGSE010000143.1:0-2413 GCA_050694895.1 bacterium
ATACCGACCGTGTACCTCCGAGGCGGATGGCTCCTGGCCCCCGCGTTCCTCGGAGCGGTGGTCCTCCTGACGCTCTCTCCAACCCTCCATGCGCTCCGGGGGTGGCGACGGGAGCCTGCCTTTGCCCGCGTGCTGAGAGCGCTGGCGGGACCCGGGATCATTGCCTTCCTCGGGTCTTACCTGGCCAGTGCCGCGCCGGCGCTAGGTCGCTGGCTGGTTCCAGCCGCATTGCTTGCGGCATCCGTGGCCGCGGGTGGCAGATGGGAAGCGCTGGGCATTCGCCCGCGCCGCGCCCTCGCCAGTGCACTGCTCGCGGTGGGAGTCGTAGGCGGGTTAGGCCTGACGATGGTGAGCGCGTATGAGCGCTACGGGATCCTCTTGCAACCTGCAGTGCCCCAGGACGGTTGGCTTATCGGCGGCTTTGCGGTCTTGCTGAACGCCTTGGCATGGGAGGTCTGGCTCCACGGGGTGGTATTCACACTGGCCCGGGCCTGGCGAGGCACTGCCGTCGCGCTCATGCTGTCTACGATCCCCACGCTGCTGGGCACCTGGGGCGGCCCCCAGGAGGTCCTGCTCTGGTCCCTGTTGACGGGCGTGATCTTTGGGCTCATCCGAGTCCTAACCGGGGACGTTCTTGGCCTCAGCGTGGCGCGGGCGGTCGAGAGACTCCTCCTCGACGCCCTTCCATGATTCCTTGACTTCCGGGTTGTCCTACACCAGCGGCCGGCATTCAGATCGGCGCAAGAAGAGACCTAGTCCATCATCTGGTGCCGTGCTTCGTCCTTCACTGTAACCGTCCCCTTCATCCCTTCAGGGACGTGAACAAGACACCGGCAGCATCCCCGTCAGCGCAGCGCCCGAAGGCTTTGTAGCAAGGGCTCATTGGGTACATACATCTCCCTGAAATCCCGGCGCCAGCGGACGAGACCGTCCCGACCAACCAGGATGAACGTATGGCCTGGACGCTCGCCCGGGTGCATGCTGCCGAAGCGCAGCGTATCGTACATCCTCGAGACCCGGGCTCCTTCATCCGCGAGCACGGGCAGGGTGATTCCTTCCTGTTGCCCTTTCAAGGCCAATTGATCGACTGGGTCTACTGTGATACCCACGACCTCGATTCCGAGCTCGCGGAACTGCGCGTAGTCTCGCTGGATGGCATTCAACTGGTCCCAGCACGGCTGACACATGATCCCCTCATTGAAGAAGAGCAGCACCTGGGTACGTTGGCGAATCTGGGCCAGCGAAACCATCCCGCCGTTGACTGCCGGCAACGTGAACTCCGGGGCGGAGTCCCCCGCGCTTACCTCGAATCGGCTTTTCGCCGCGCGATCGGCTCTGGCGACATAGACGAGGCCGGCGACGCCGATCACGACGACGAGGGCGATTGCCCCCCAAAAAAGCCGGTCACGGCGGCGTGTCGCCCGACGGCGGGCTTCGCGGCGCTGTACGCGGGTCTCGCGGCGCTCTGCCCGCCGCTCTGCCTTGCTTCGGTCTACAGTCCTCATCGCTCCAACGGATCCGGTACCAAGGGGGTGGTCTCTGCGGCAACACGACGGCGGTGCCTGACCCGGCGGAAAGCCTTAGTCGCTAGCAGAATGGCCATCAGGAGCACCGTTCCGCCCACTACGGTCTCCGCGGCTGGAGTCAGTCGGGTCAGGAGCATCTGGATCGTCCGGCTGAGAAAACTGCCCAGGTCCGTCTGCCACCGTGGCGCGTAGATGCTTCCTCCCATCACACCAAACGCAAACACCATCGCGCCCATCACGATGAAGATCGCGGCGGTAGCCAGGTTCGTCGAGTGCACGACCAGGGTGCGTCCGCCCAGGCGCATTCTCAGCCGCTTGCCCCGCAACAGGCCGCTGTTCGCCCACCCCCCCGCTCATCCCAGAGGTAGGCGAGCAGCAACATTGGAAAGACCATGCCGGCAACATAGGCCAGACTCACCGCCACGCCATGAAGCAGCGAAGGAGAGAGGGCGCTCAGGGCAAGGACGCCAACGAGGACGGGGGTGCAGCAGGAACTGGCCACGCCTGAGAACACACCCAGGCCCATGACGGACAGCGCATCCTGGCGCCTCAGGTCGGGTGCCCGCAGCATCGGGAGCATCAGGCCCTTGCCGGAAAGAGCCAGGATCCCCAGGATCACGAGAAACATCCCGCCTACGATGCCGATCTCCCGGTGGAAGCGGGAGAAAAGCTGGGAGAGAGCGGCCACTCCGAGCGCGATAGGGACGAGGACGACGGCAATCCCAGCGGCAAAGACGAAGGTCATCTTAAGCAGCGCGCCCCGCTGCCGGAAGGCAGATGCGAAGTAGGCGGGCAACAGGAAGGTGATACAGCAGGGGGCGAGGAGCGCAAGACCGCCACCCAGAAAGGCCGCCAGTACGGAGCTCCCGAAGACAAACGAGCTCACG
>JBOGSE010000144.1:0-1121 GCA_050694895.1 bacterium
TAAATTGGTTTCAACCCCTTAAGGCGGAGGTGAAGATAGAGGCTGGTCTTGCGTTAGCACATATGGCACCTGCGGCCGTGACCACCTGAGGAAAGCCTTAATAACCCTGCTCACAATCACGAAGACCGATGTACCCGACGAAGTCAAATTTTTGAACGGACAAGCGACATGGCGAACACAAATGACCACGGCGGAATTGCAGCCGTTTTCTTCGACTTGGGCGACACCCTCGGCACGGCGACGGTCGGTGGCCAGCCGCCGCGGCTGATCAGGTTCGACGTGTTTCCGTTCATCCCTGGCGTGCTCGCAGATCTCCAGGCCAAGGGTCTGCGGCTCGGGGTAATCTCGAATACCGGGGGCGAGAAATCCCCAGCTATGAACGCCGTCCTCCAGCCGATCGGGCTACTCGCCCGGCTCGACCCCGCCCTGCTGGTCTACAGTGCGGAGGAAGGAGTGACAAAGGCGTCGCCTGAAATCTTCAACAGGGCGGCCACCCGGACGGGCCAGTCGGCTGATCAGTGCCTTTCGTCGGAGAGGACGCGGCCGAGCGCGCGGTGGCCGCCTCCGCTGGTTGGGCCGTCTGCCCGCACCCACTGCTGGTCGGGGAGGTGCTCGCTGGCCAGCTGCTCCAGTTCGTCCGGTTGACTGTCCCGGCTGCCCACGTGACGGCCCCGTGGCAGGAGCAACTGCAAAAGCGAGCGTTCGTCCCGCAACACCTGGCCGGCTTGGGCGGGACAACCGTGTACGGACTAACCAGCCAGCGGGTTGCCCTGGAACTGATCAACATGCAGTTCGGTGTGGAGCTGCTCGGCCCGCCGGACCTCCCGCAGGCGACCGACCTGTTCCTTCTCCGAGACGATCTCGCCCGGCAAACGGGGTTTCTGGTCCCTGTGGGCGATGCGACTCCGGTGTTCGCCTCAGCCGGCGCGAAGCGCTTGGTCCTCTCGGCCACCGCCGACGGGGTCGTCGTTGCCATCCCGCCCGACGTGGACCACGGGGTAGATGCGTTCCACTTCGACAGCGCTCGGCAGGGACACACGCTGAAGCTGACCCCGGACCCGCTTCTGTGGGACACCGCGCCGCCGCCCGCAGAGTTGGCCGCCGCTGCGCTCGGCCCGCAG
>JBOGSE010000145.1:0-1212 GCA_050694895.1 bacterium
GGCCGCGGTGCTGGTCGCAACACTCATCCCCGTCGGCGCGCAGGTTCCGCTGCCATCCACGATCAAAGTGGGCGCGCTGTTTGACCTGACCGGCCCGACGTCCGATGTCGGGGTGGACTACCACAAGGGGGTCCTCGACCACATCCGCCTGATCAATGAAGTCCAGGGCGGTGTCAAGGGCCGGCTGAAAATCGACCTGGTCTGGTCGGACTACGGCTACCGCATCCCGGAGGCCTTGAACCTCTACCGCAAGTACCGCGACGTGGATCGGGTTCAGGCGATCGTCGGGTGGGGCACCAACGACACCGAGGCGCTGAAGGAGCAGATCGCCGCGGACCAGATCCCGTTCATCTCTGCCTCGTACTCCTCGCACTTGAACGATCCGTCGAAGACGCCATACAACTTCTATCCAGTGTCCTCCTACTCGGATCAGATCCGCGCGGTGCTGAAGTTCGCGCGGGAGCTGGCGAGGAGGGAGAATATCGCCCGCCCGAAGTTCGCGTTCGTCTACCCCGACCACCCGTATGGGCGCGCGCCGATCCCGGCCGGCAAGGATTATGCCAAGGAGCTCGGGTTCGAGGCCGTTCCCGATCAGATCGTCGCGCTGACGGCCCTGGAGGCCCGCGCGCAGGTGTCGGCGCTGCGGACGGCAGGAGTGGACTTCGCCTGGCTCGGCGGGACGACCAACTCGGCATCGGTGACCGTGCGGGACGCGAAGCAGGCCGGGCTCACCACGCGGTGGTTCGTCAATGTCTGGGGCTACGACGAGAACATGATCAAGCTCATCGGATCAGCGGCCGAGGGCGTCTACGGAAGCACCCCCCATGCCTACTACGGTGAGCAGGTTGCCGGCATGCGGACGATCTTCGACGCCTACCGGCGCTTCCAGGGCAAAGACGTGCCGAAGTTCGATTGGGGGACGACCCAGAGCCCGTTCATCGCCTCCTACATCCGCGGCTGGCTGAACGTCTTCATGCTCAAGCGCGGCCTGGAGCACATCGTGGACGGTTGGAACTCCTACGCCAACCTGGGCGGATTCGCCGGACCCAACGTCCGCTCGGCCCTTGAGCTCCTCAAGGACTGGGATCCGGATGGCCTGGCGCCCGCCGTCACCGTCACCCGCACCGACCATCGACCGTCCACGGTGACCCGCATTGTCGTGGTGAAGAACGGCCGCATCGGCGTTGTGGAGCAGGTGACGGTCGAGCGGCG
>JBOGSE010000146.1:0-2045 GCA_050694895.1 bacterium
CGGCGAGCGCCGGCCAGATGAGCTGGGCCAGATTCGCCTTGGGGTCCGTCCATAAGGGGGTAAACGTGAGCGGCGGAAGATACTGGAACGTCGACAGCAGGAACAGGATGATCAGAATCCCCAGCCAGAACGACGGCACGGCCAGGCCGGCGACACTGAACACCTGGACCGCCTGATCGACCCAGCGGCCGCGATGAACGGCCGCGAGCGTCCCCAGCGGGATGGCCAGCGCGGTGGCGATGAGCGTGGCCATGACCGCGAGCTGCAGGCTCAGCTCCAGACGCAGGGCGATCTCCCGGGCGACCGGCTCGCCCGACCACATCGACCGACCAAGATCGAGGCGGACCATCCCTCCCATCCAGTCGAGAAACTGATGCCAGATGGGTTTGTCGAGTCCGAGGCGGGCGCGTTCGGCCGCCAGCACCTGGGGGGTGACGTACGAGCCACCCAGCACCAGACGCAGCTCGACGATGTCGCCAGGCACCACGCGGACGAGCACAAAGATGAGCACCGCCACGGTCAGGAGCGTCGGGAAGATCAGAAGGAATCGGGTGATGATGTAGCGATTCACGCCGGCGGCTCGATGCGGCTGGCCGCGGTGGGGGACGGCGCGCCTGCCATCTCCCCACCGCGTCGGAAGTGCAAATCCTCTACTCTGACAGCCAGTATTCCGCCATGTCGGGCTCGACGTAGTGGTTCGTCGTCGTCTTGTAGCCCTGCAGCCGGCGCCAGTGCGGGATGATCCGCTGCCACCACAGCACGTACATGACGTACGCCTGATCGGCCAACAGCCGCTTCTCAAACTGGTGCACAACCTTGAGCCGGGTCGCCTTGTCGGCGGTCCGGCTCTGTTGGAAGAACATCAGGTCGAGCTGACGATCGATGTATCCCCCGTAGTTCAGCGGGTTGACGTCCGACGAGACGTACTTGGCCAGCTGCACGTCGGGGTCGTCGATGAAGTCGCACGCGAAGTCGACCGACGCGTCATAGTTCAGCGCCCGCAGGTCGGCCAGATACTTGGCCGTCTCCTGCTGAAAGTGCTGGACGATGAGGCCGATCTGCCGCCACTGGTCCACCACGTAGACGCCCACCGGCTCGTAGGGCATCTGGATGTCGCGGTTCTTGAGGGTGAAGGTGAACCCTTCGGGGACGCCGGCCTCCCTTAGGAGATTCCGGGCCTCGGTGCGCGCGCGCTGCATATCGCGGCCGTAGCCGGGCAGTTTGAGGAGTTCTGCTTCGGGCAGGGCATACTCCGAGCCGGGCCGCATGAGGCCGCCCACCGGCCCGACGAAGGCGATCTGCGAGAGGGCCCGGCTGCCGCCCCAGCGGTCCACCGCTATGGTGAGGGCGCGGCGCACTTTGGCGTCATCGAAGGGCTTCTTCTTGGTATTGTACGCCACGATGAGGTTGCACTGCCACGGCGACTCCTGCACCTGGATCCGGTCCCCGAGGGTCCTGACCAGGTCGTCGCGCTCGGCGGGCGAGACGCCCCGGAACTCGATGAGGGCCTGCCCGCTCTTCAGCGCCGCGATCATGGTCGAGCGGCTGCTGATGAACAGGGCCTGGTAGCCGTCCAGGTAGGGTTTGCCCCGCTCGAAGTAGTCCTCGTTGCGCCGGCCGACCCAGCGCGCGCCCCGGACGTACTCCACGAACCTGAACGGCCCGGTGCCCATCACGTTCCGCTCATACCATGTCGGGTCGCGCTCGATGATCTCAGCCTTGTAGATCCAGTTGAACGGGGAGGCGAGCTTCTCGACGAAGCCTGGAGCGGCCCATTTCAGCCGGAAGACGACCGTTTGAGGATCGGGCGCCTCGATGCTCTTGACCATCTGATAGATCGGCTGGCGAACGCTGATGACGCCTTCGTTTGGAAAGATGATATTGTCGCACGACGCTTTGACTTCACGCGACGTCAGCGTCGACCCGTCGTGGAACTTCACGCCCTGGCGAATCTTAAACGTGTAGGTCATCCCGTCTTTGGACGCGGTCCAGGACTCCGCCAGGTCGCCCTTGAGCTTTGGGTAATTGTGCGTGTCGAACTTCAC
>JBOGSE010000147.1:0-3241 GCA_050694895.1 bacterium
CGCCAGGACCATCGTCCCGTCGGGCTTGGCGTTGGCCGCGAACCAGTTCATCCCCGTTAGCGTACCGCCGCCGGGCATGTTGCGGAGGCGGACGCTCGGGGTGCCCGGGATATGCTTCTCAAAATGCGGTGCGAGAAACCGCGCCAAGACATCTGTGGCCCCGCCGACGGCTGTGGGCACCAGGAACTCGATGGCCTTGCCGGCATAGTAGGGAGCCTGGCCGTAGCCTGGTGCGCCCAGTAGGACCACTGCCGCCAGGATCGCCGCAACAACGATCGGCCGCACTTTCGCCACCCCCTTGTCATGATCGCGCGTGCTACGCCCGATTCGCTTGGTTCATGTTGACTACCTGCACGAATTCTCACCGGCCAACCACCCGTCAGGTGCGGCTCCGACCGCCCTGAAGGAGGCTCCACAGTTTCGCCGGCGTAAACGGCATATCGACGTGCCGGATGCCCAGAGGAGCAAGGGCATCGGCGACGGCGTTGGCCACGGCGGCCGGCGCGCCGATGGCGCCGGCCTCCCCGATCCCCTTCGCACCCAGGGGATTCAACGGCGACGGGGTCTCGAGCAACTCGGTCACCACGCGCGGCACGCCCGAGGCGCGGAGGAGGCCGTAGTCCATAAACGTCGCTGTCAGCGGTTGCCCATCGCTATCGTAGACCGCCTCCTCGACGAAGACCTGTCCCAGCCCCTGGGCGATGGCGCCGATCACCTGCCCCTCGGCCAGCAGCGGATTCACAATACGCCCGGCGTCGTCCACGGCCACCAGTCTCTGGATCTCGACTTCGCCGGTCTCCCGCTGGACCTCGACCACCGCCGCATAGGCGCCGAATGGAAATACGGGCCCCGTCAGCGCGAAGTACCCCGACGCATCAAGACCCATCTCGATGTGCGGGGGAAGCCGCCCGGGACGGTAGGCGGCCGCGGCGACGTCACTGAATGCCAGCGCGCGCTCAGGCGAGCCCCGAACCCGCAGCCGGCCGTCGGTCCATTCGATGTCCGCGGGGGCCGCCTCCAGCAGCTGCGCCGCGATGACCGCAGCTTTTGCCTTGATCTTGTCCAGCGCGACGACGAGCGCCGAGCCCCCGATAGCGGTTGAACGGCTGGCGAACGTCCCCACGCCCCTGGGCACAACCGCCGAATCGCCGTGCTGGATCACCACGGCATCGAGATCAACGCCCAGGGCGTCGGCAGCGATCTGCGCGAAAGTCGTCTCGTGACCCTGCCCATGTGAATTCGACCCCGTGCGGACGATCACGCGGCCCGCAGGTCCCACCGAGACTGCCGCGCTCTCCCACAGCTGGCTTCCCGCACGCTCGACATACAGCGCCACACCGATGCCAATGAGCCTTCCGCTCGCCCGCGCGCGCCGCTGCTCTTCGCGCCACCGATCGTACTCGATCAGCGTGCGGCACCGCTCGAGCGCACGCGCGTAGTTGCCGGAGTCGTAGACAAAGCCCAGCGGTGTGGAGTACGGGAACGCCTCGGGTGGAATGAAGTTGCGCAGGCGCAGGTCAATGGGGTCAAGACGCACCTCCGCCGCGACAAGGTCGAGCATTCGCTCCACGATGTAGGCGGCTTCCGGGCGCCCGGCGCCACGATACGGACCGGTCGGCACCTTGTTGGTGGCGACCCCGACAAGCTCGACGGCGGCGTTCGGGACCACGTACGCACCGGTCAGCAGCATTCCGGTCGTCACCGGCACCGTCGGAGTCGCAGGGTACAGATAGGCGCCAAGATCGGCAACCAGTTTTGCGCGGATGCCCGTGATGCGGCCGTTCCCAGCGACGGCCATCTCGACCTCCGCATCGAGTCCCCGGCCCATATAGGAAGCGAGGAGATTCTCGCGGCGGTCCTCGATCCACTTGACCGGCCGGCCCACCTGTACGGCGAGCAGCGCGGCGACCGCGGCCTCTGGAGGCAATGCGCCCTTGATGCCAAACGCGCCGCCAACATCCGGCACCACGACCCGGATACGATCATCGGGACGATTGAGGATGTAACTCAGTTGAGCCAGTGGCCGGTGCGGATCCTGCGCGGAGCACCAGAGGGTCAGCAGATCGGTGCCGCGGTCATACATGGCGACAGCGCCGCGAGGCTCCATCGGCGCGGCGATCAGCCGGGGGATGTGGAACTCCCCTTTGACCACCCGGGCGGCGGCAGCAAACGCGCCGGTCACGTCGCCGCCGGCCCGCGCCCAGCGAATGAGGACATTGTCGCCCAGCGCTGGATGGAGCAGGGTCTTTCCCTGCAGCGCGTCTCTGGGATCAACGACGGCGGGCAGAGGATCGTAGTCGACGTCGATAAGCCCGGCCGCTTCTCGCGCATGCGCCGGACTGTCCGCGAGCACGGCGGCCACGGGCTCGCCGACGTAGCGCACCCGTTCCGCGGCCAGCAGAGGATGCGAAGCCGGGGCCACGGTCGCTCCTTCGATGGACCGCACAGGCAGGGGACGCGCGCGACCCGTCAGGTCCGCCGCGGTCGCGACGGCGACGACCCCGGGCGCACTGCGGGCCGCGTCTACGGAGAGGCTCCTGAGGAGCGCGTGGGCGACGGCGCTGCGCACCACCGCAAGGTGCAGCATCCCGGGGAGGACGATGTCGTCGACGAACTGCGCCTCCCCGCGCAGAAACCGCGGGTCTTCACGCCGCCTGACCGGTTGGCCGACCCACCGTGCCGGCCGGGCCGCGCCCGCCTCGGCCGCCTGGTTGCTGCTGCTCATGCCTCCTTCAATGCCAGCGCGGGTCGCCGGTCCACATCCCGAGCTTCGTCAGGGCGGCCCGGATAAAACCCCACTGCACGGCCTGTTCCCAGGTGGGTTTGATATCCGCGGTGATCGTCCCAATGCGTACCTCGGTCTCGATACCGGCTTCCACGAGATCCTTGTGCAGACCCTCATTCACCGGCCAGATGCCTCGCTTGGTGAGCTCATCATAGGTCCGCGCGACGATCTCTCTGTCGAACTTCGTGTACTTGACGCCAATCTCGATGGTCCGGTCGCGGTTCTGATAGATGAAGCGATTGGCCTCGATCAGCGCGGCCAGGGCATCCTGCAGGAGACGGGGGTCGCTGCGCATTATGTCGCCGGTCGTCACGTAGGCCGCGTACCACCCCTTGGGCAGAGTCTCCCACAGTCGCGCAAGGATGTGCAGGGATCGCTTCTGCTGAAGGGCCTCGAAGGACTGGTCGACGTGCATGACGATCCCATCGATCTGGTTGTTGACCAGCGCGGGGACGC
>JBOGSE010000148.1:0-1443 GCA_050694895.1 bacterium
GCCACCGTCTATCTTGACCCCACCCTGCACCGGGCGCTTCGGGTCAAGGCCGCTGAAACCGAGAAGAGCGTCTCGGACCTCGTCAATGCCGCTGTGCAGCACAGTCTGGCCGAGGACGCGGCGGACCTGGCCATCTTCGAGGCTCGCGCTCGCGAGCCGGTGGTGGCATTCGAAGATGTGCTCAAAGACCTGAAGCGCCGTGGCAAGTTATAAGCTCCTCATTAAGCGCTCCGCTGCCAAGGAGCTTGAAGCCCTTCCTCCCAAAGTCCGCCGCCGTGTCGCCAGCAAGATCGAAGCGCTTGCTACCACGCCCCGCCCCCAGGGCGCTGAAAAGCTCTCCGGGCAAGACAAGTATCGGATTCGTCAGGGCGACCACCGTGTTCTCTACTCGATCGACGACGGCGCCCAAACAGTGACGGTGGTCAAGATCGGTCACCGACGAGACGTGTACCGCTGAGCGAAGCTGCCTAACGATTGCGAATGAGCCGCGCGGCACAACCGCTCAGTGTCGCGCCGGCTCCATTCGCGGGTTAGACCGCTACTTCACTTCCCGATGAACTCACTGACTGATCGTGAACTGATAACACTCGCTTGTCAGCACGACCGCGGAGCTCCCCTCGTGGATAACTCGGAAGTGGATGTCAAACTCCGAGCCGACGGGGAAGGCGGCCACGCTGCGAAACAGCTCTTCCCGCCCCGTGCCTTTCGCGTCCGTCGTGATCGACTGCGCCTGAAGTCCCTTGCCGAGAGTGAGCCAGGCTGTGCTTGTGCAGTTGTCGTCCACGTTGAGGTCCACCGCCCGCTGGAGAAGGTAGCTTGTGTTCGGTGCGAGGTCGCGCACCCACGTGTCCAGACGGACGATGAGAGCATCGTCATTAGGCTGGCGGAACTTGACGAGCCCGAAGCCTTCACCACGCAGGATGACCTCGAGGTTGAAGTGGGGCGTCTCCGGTCCCCAAGGCGGCGCCGATTGAGCCACCACGGAGCCAGTGCCGAACGACGACGCTCCGGGCGCCGTGGGAGTGACCGGGGTCTCGGCGCAGGCCGAGAGCAGGATCGCGAAGACGATTGCCGCGCCAGAGGTCACATAGCTTGAAGGTTGCATGGGTCCTCCTTGAGGTTGTGGTGTCGGTCTAACGGCCAGCGGCTAAGCAGCGCCGCGCTGAAGAAAGATTCATTCCATAGTCTACGCGCGGCGTCTGCTTCAGCCGCCTGTTATGCTGGCGCTCAACAGCTCTCAAACCCATTGAGCTCCCCTTTGAGGCGGCTGCGCCAGGGCGATGCACGCTTCCTGAATGGCTCCGCACCTTGATGCCCTGCCCCGTACGACGCTCCGAACCAGCCTGGGTATCGAGCTCGCCGCCCCGGGTGTTGTCATTCCTCGAGCTCGCCCTACAGCACCAACCAAAGACTCTGCCGTACGTCGTGCGCAGCATAACGGAT
>JBOGSE010000149.1:0-5254 GCA_050694895.1 bacterium
CGCGAGGCCTCGCGGCGCATCGCACCCGCACTGACCGTGGACCGCGGCTCGATTCACTGGATCGGCGAGCCGCTCCCAGGCGTCGAGTACAATCTGGTGCTCGGCGACGCCCATGCGCTGTTGTTCATGCCGGCAACGGACATCGACACCCCGGGGTGGGAAGGCCGCCTTGCACAGCGACTTGAAGCCGCGCACCGCTATCTGGCTGCATTTCCGCGTCGACCGCGCTGAGCGGCGGGAGCGAAGGGCGTGATCATCGAGACGTTGCAGCTCGGGCCGGTCGGAACGAATGCCTACATCGTCGGGGATCCGGCAACTCATCGTGCCGCGGTCGTCGACCCCGGTGACGAGCCCCGCCGGTTGCTGGACGTGCTCGCTCGGGTGAGCCTCCGCGTGGAGGTCATCATTGCCACGCATGCCCACTTCGATCACGTCGGCGCGGTCCGGCCACTCGTCGAGGCGACGGGTGCACCCTTTCTCCTCTTCGAGGACGAGCTCCCCGTGCTGGAGGTGGCGGCCGACCGCGCGGCGTTGTTCGGCATCACGATACCTGCCCCGCCGCTCCCGGACCGGCTGCTGCACGAGGATGAGATGGTGAGCATGGGCGGGGGAACGTTCCACGTCGTCCACACACCCGGACACAGTCCCGGCCACATGTGTCTGCTCGGCGACGGCCTGGCCTTTGTGGGAGACGTGATCTTCCAGGGCAGCATCGGGCGCACCGATCTTCCCGGCGGTGATTACGCTACGCTGATCCGCTCGATTGCGACGCACCTGCTGGTTCTGCCGGACAACACGGTGCTGTACAACGGGCACGGGCCCGCAACAACGGTCGGCCGTGAGCGCCGTACGAATCCCTTTCTTGTTGGACTGAACCCGACCCGGCCTTCGTGACCGGCCTGCTGCGGGGGGAGAACCTTCTCTTTCTGCATGGTGCGGGAGGCCGCGGCCTCATCTGGCAGCAGCAGCAGCTGGCGTTTCCCAGGTCTGAGGCGCCCGACCTGCCCTGGCACCCCGGCCCGTCACGGTCGTCAGGTCAATCGACCGCGGGTACATGGGGCGCGGCCCGGTGGGGTGTCAACCGATATCTCGCGGCTGTGCGAGCATACCTCGGTCCCGCGTCAGCGCCGCGCATCATCTCGGGTCACTCGCTGGGTGGCGCGATCGCGGTTCTGTGGGCGCTGACCGTTCCCCGGGAAGTCCGCGGTCTCATCCTGATGGGCACGGGCGCGCGGCTGCGCGTCTCGCCGGTGGTGCTTGCGACGCTTCGCGCGGATTACAACCGCGGCCTGGAGCAGTTGATGGCCCTGTGGTTCGCCCCACGCGCAGACCCGCGCCTCAAGGAAAAGTCGCAGATCCTGCTGCGGGCGGTGGCGCCTGAGGTGTTAATCGCCGAGCTGCAAGCGGCCGAGGCATTTGACGTGAGCGCGGATGTGGGGCGTCTCACCGTCCCCACGCTGGTGATGTGCGGGAGCGACGACCAGGTGACGCCCCCGG
This sequence comes from bacterium, assembly GCA_050694895.1. Taxonomy (GTDB): domain Bacteria; phylum Sysuimicrobiota; class Sysuimicrobiia; order Sysuimicrobiales; family Humicultoraceae; genus JBQTJP01. The sequence goes on from JBOGSE010000149.1 coordinate 1,498, forward strand.
CGCTCGGCCGTGAGCTCCACGAGAAGATCCCAGGGTCGCGCCTCGTGATCGTCGAGGGAGCGGGGCACATGGTGATGCTCGAACAGCCGCGCGCCACGAACGAGGCCATCCGCGCGTTCCTCAGCATGTTATAATTTTCAGGTTTCGGTATCTGGAGCGGATCGTGAGCACCCGGCGTCTGCGCGCCTACATCCTGCGGCACCGCCGCCCCTATCTGATCGGATTCGCCCTCAGCCTGGTCAGCACCACCCTGTATCTGATCAACCCGTGGGTGCTGCGCCTGGCGATCGACGGCATCCGGACCGGGGCCCCTCCACGTGTCTTTGTGGCGCTAGCCGCTGCCTACGTGGCGGTGCGTCTCACCAATGGGTTCATCGGGTACCACTGGCGGATGTTCACCCTGGGAGCCGGGCACGCCATCGAGTACGAGATCCGCAACGACTACTTTGCCCACCTTCAGCGGCTGCACCAGGGGTTCTACCAGCACACGCGGACCGGCGACCTGATGACTCGGGCGATCACCGACCTGAACGCCGTGAGCCGGTTCGTGCGCGCGGGCATTCTCCACGCGTTCAACGCGGTCGTGATGTTCCTTGCGGCCAGCGGCGTCATGTTCGCTCTCGATCCGCGGCTCGCGCTGGTGGTCATGCTGATGCTGCCGTTGGTCAGCGTCGTCTTTGTGGTGCTCGGCCGGCGCATCCACCAGCAGTTCGAGCATCAGCAGGAACAGTTCAGCATCCTGTCCGCGCGCGCCCAGGAGAATTTTTCGGGCATCCGCGTCGTGAAAGCCTTCGCGCAGGAGGAGGCCGAGATCGAAGCCTTCGCCGACATCAACCGGGAGTTCGTGCGCCGCGCGCTGCGGCTGGCGCGGACATCCGGCGCCCTGTGGCCGTCCATGACCGTCATCCTGGGTGCCGCGTCCGCGCTGGTGCTCTGGCAGGGCGGTATCGCGGTCGTCGAGGGCCGGATCAGCCTGGGCACCCTGGTGCAATTTTTCGGCTACCTGGGGATGCTCTCATGGCCGATGATCGCGCTGGGTTGGGTCGCGAACATCATTCAGCAGGGGCTCGCCTCGATGCGCCGGATCGACGAGATCATGAGCACCCGGCCGGCGATCACCGAGCCCCCGGCGGCAGTCCGGGGGGGACACCCGCGCGGGGAGATAGAGTTTCGCCGCGTCTCCTTTGCGTACGGTGGCGTCCCGGTCCTCCACGATATCGATCTCAAGATCCCCGCGGGCGCGACCGTCGCCATCGTCGGGCCGACAGGCTCGGGCAAGACGACGTTTGTTTCATTGATCCCCCGACTGGTCGATCCCACGGCCGGCGCCGTGCTGCTCGACGGCACCGACATCCGCCAGCTCAACTTGGCGGCCCTGCGTGGGAGCATCGGCTTCGTCCAGCAAGAGCCGTTTCTCTTCTCAGACACGCTGGAGGAGAATCTGGCGCTCGGCATCGACGGCGGTAATGGCCACCGCGTGCGCGACGCCGCCGAGACGGCGCGGCTCGCGCGCGATCTGGAAGACTTCCCGTTGGGCTACCAGACCGTCGTGGGCGAGCGAGGCGTGACGCTTTCGGGCGGGCAAAAGCAACGGGCCACGATCGCCCGCGCCCTGGCCCGCGATCCGATGATCCTGATCCTGGACGACGCACTGAGCAGCGTCGATACGCACACTGAAGAAGAAATCCTCCGCGGATTGCGGCGGTTCATGGCACAGCGCACGAGCCTGATCATCTCGCACCGCATCTCGACCGTGCGCGATGCCGATCTCATTGTCGTGCTCGGTGGGGGCCGCATCGTCGAGCGGGGGACGCATGACTCCCTGCTGGCGCAGGGTGGGCCGTATGCCGCTCTGTACCAGAAGCAGCTCCTCCACGAGGCGCTCGAGGCCGACGACCTGCAGCCATCATGAGCCTTCACTTTCAGGAAGACGAGATCCTCGGCGCGGCCTACGACACCCGCCTGATGCGCCGTCTGCTGGGATACGTGCGGCCGTATCGTGGCCCCGTCGCCGGCGCCGTCGTGCTGCTGTTGTTTACGTCGCTGGTCAGCCTGGCCGGTCCCTACCTGGTCCGCGTGGCGATCGACGAGCACATCTCCCCGCGGCGTCTCGCCGGCCTGGAAGTGGTGATCCTGGCCTACTTCGGTGCTCTGGCCGCCCAGTTTGGGCTGCGGTATGCTCAGACGCTGGTCATGCAGTGGGTCGGACAGCGGGCGACGTACGACCTGCGGATGGAGCTGTACAGTCACCTCCAGAGGTTGTCAATCAGCTTCTTCACGCGCCAGCCCGTCGGCCGGCTGATCACTCGCATCACCAACGACATCGACGCGCTCCACGAGATGATCACCCAGGGTGTCGTCGCCGTCTTTGGGGATCTCTTCACGCTGGTGGGTATCGTGGTCATCATGCTCTACCTCGACTGGCGGCTGGCCCTGGCGACGATGCTCGTCCTGCCGGTCATCGTCTATATCACCGCGGTGTTTCGCAGGCAGGCCCGCGACTCGTACCGCGCGATCCGTGTCCGGATCGCGCGTATCAACGCCTTTCTCAACGAGCACATCATGGGCATGGCGATCGTGCAGTTGTTCGGCCGTGAAGCGCGCGAGCAGGCGCGGTTCGACGCGCTCAACCGCGATCACCTGGATGCCAACCTGAGCGCCATGCGCACGTTCGCGAGATTTCACCCGATGGTGGGGATCATGGGCGCGACGGCCGCGGCGATCATCATCGCCTACGGCGGCACGCGGGCGCTGTCGGGCGCGATCAGCGTCGGGCTCGTTGTGGCGTTCATCCAGTATGCCCAGCGCTTCTTCGAGCCAATCGAGGATCTGGCCGAGAAGTACAATATCCTGCAGGCGGCGATGGCCTCCTCCGAACGGCTCTTCCGGCTGCTCGACGAGCCCATCGAGGTCAAGAATCCCGACGCGCCGATCCGCGTGGACCGTGTGCGCGGCGAGATCGAGTTCCGGGACGTGTGGTTTGCCTACGAGCCTACGTCAGTTGCCTTAATGGGGGTCGGAGGCGCCGGGGCGGCTCCTCCGACCGATGGCGGCCGGGCTACCGCCGAGGACTGGGTTCTGCGGGGTGTGTCCTTCCACGTCCGCCCCGGCGAGAGCGTGGCTCTGGTGGGCCACACGGGCGCCGGGAAGTCATCGACCATCAATCTGATCACACGGTTCTACGACCCCCAGCGCGGGCAGGTGCTGGTCGATGGCATCGACGTCAGCCGATGGGATCAGCGCCAGCTGCGGCGGCACATTGGGCTGGTGCTCCAAGACGTCTTCCTCTTTTCGGGGACGATCGAGGACAATATCCGCCTGGGGACGAAGTCGATCACGCCGGAGCAGGTGCGGCAGGCCGCGGTCTTCGTGAACGCCCAGGCGTTCATCGAGCGGATCCCGGGAGGGTATCGCGCCGAGGTCCACGAGCGCGGCGCGACCCTGTCCGTGGGACAAAAGCAGCTGATCGCGTTCGCGCGCGCCATCGCGCACAACCCCGAGGTGTTGCTCGTGCTCGACGAGGCCACCAGCAGCGTGGATACCGAAACCGAGGTCATCATTCAGGAGGCGCTGCGCCGCGTGATGCGCGGCCGCACGTCCATCATCATTGCCCATCGACTGTCGACCATCCAGCACGTCGACCGCATTCTGGTCATTCACAAGGGCCGTCTCGTCGAGGAAGGCTCGCATCGCGAGCTGCTCGCCCGCAACGGCGTCTATACCAAGCTCTACCAGCTGCAGTATCGCGACCAGGAGG
>JBOGSE010000150.1:0-2172 GCA_050694895.1 bacterium
AAACTCCTCGGGACGCTTGCGGACGCTATCAATCCAGCCCACCCGGATTCGCTTGTAGGCGTCGGGAAACTGCTGAAAATTCCTCCACACCTTCTTGTCAGCCCTCAACCTCTTGAGAATATCGGGCGGAATGACAAATGCCTTGAGCACACCGGCCGCCGCCAACCCTGCGGGGGTCATTTTCCCCTCTCTTGAGAGCCTCCTGACCCGTTCCTTGTTCATCTCCGACCACTGACTGCCGGGTTTTCTTGGGCTGAATCGCTGGGCGAACCAGTCTTTCTCTACTTTCTTGACCGTGCTGTCAATCCAACCGAAGCAGAGGGCTTCCTCGACCGCATCGTTGTAGGGAATCCGAGGCTTGCCGCTTGCCTTGTTGTAGAAGACGAGCCAGATTTCTTTCTCCTTTGCGTGGTGTTTCTCCAGCCAGTCGCGCCAGGCTTTCCGTGTCGAGACGCGGAGTGTTTTGCCGAGTTCCATAGAAACAAGTTAGACGCCGTGGCCGTCGCCGGCAATAGCCCCCTTGCGTTCATCGTCATGATACTACCCTTGCTGACGTGGACCGGTCGTCCGATCCCTTGATACCGCCCTGCAGCCGGCGAAGGCCGACAGCTTCCAGCACTGCGAAGACGAGAACGGCCCCAGCCACGACCGCGACCGCAAGGTTCCCCAGGACGGTGAGCGGCCCGGCCGCGATCACGGCAATGCTGCCTGCGACCCAGGCGGCATTAAGGGCGACGACGAGAAGAGTTTCTCCCCGATTGATTCTTGGGCGCCCCGCGTTCCAAAGGAGCGCCGCCGCGTAGACCAGCAGCAACGCACCCACACCCAGCGCAATGCCCGGCATTCGGAGGCCGATGAGCTCCGAAACCGGTTGCGCGCCGACTAGCAGAATGCCCCCGCAAAGGCCCGAAGCGATTCCGTCAACCTGAAGGCTGCGCCTGAGGAACATCGTGCGGTCGAGCTCACGATCCATTGCGAATCACCCCCTGGTCCGCATCCTAGATGTCTGAGGGAAGCGTCTCCAGGGAGGTAATGGCGGGCGGATTTTCGTTGCGTATACTGGTTGCATGGAGTCCGTTCAAAGGGTCGGCAAGGGGACAGCCCATGTGGCAACGAGCCCGGTGGGGCAACTGCTCAGGCAGTGGCGCGAGCGTCGCCGTATGAGCCAACTGGCCCTTGCCGTGGAAGCGGAGGTCTCTTCCCGCCATGTCAGCTTCGTCGAGACGGGACGGGGTCACCCGAGCCGCGAGATGGTGCTCCTCCTGGCCGGAGTGCTGGACGTGCCGCCGCGCGCCCGCAACGACCTGCTGACCGCGGCGGGCTACGCCCCAATCTATCGCGAGACCGGCCTCGACGCGCCGGACATGGCGCAGTTCCGCCGGGCGCTCGACTTCATCCTGCGACAGCAGGAGCCGTATCCGGCCATCGTGCTCGATCGCCACTGGAACATCCTGCTCACTAATGAGGGTGCCGCCAGGCTCGTGGGGCTACTTCTCGACCCCGCCGCGGCCGCCGCATTGGGTCCGCCGAATGCCCTCCGACTCGTCTACCATCCCCAGGCCCTTCGACCTTACATCGTCAATTGGGAGGCCACGGCCGCCGCTCTCATCCAGTGGCTCCACCGCGATCTGCTCCGTGGCGCCGACGCCGAGATCCAGCGCCTCCTCGAGGAATTGCTGGCCTATCCGGACGTACCCCGCAACTGGCGAACGGTCGATCTCGACGCGTTGCCCGCACCTTTCCTGGCCATCGACGTGCACAAGGGTGACATTCGTCTGAAATTTTTCACGACCCTGACAAGCCTGGGGACGCCCTATGACATCACGCTGCACGAGCTGCGCATCGAGAGTTTCTTCCCGGCAGACGAAGCCACGGATGCGGCGCTACGCGGGCTAGATACACCGGGCGTGAAGTTATAGCAACGAGGTGCCTCAGTGAGCTACTTTGGCGCCGGTCTCTTTCGCTTCCTGAACGAGTTGAAGGCCGACAACAAAAGAGACTGGTTTGAAGACAATCGGGAGCGCTACGAGCGGGACGTCAAGGGGCCGATGCTGCGTTTCATCGACGACTTTGCGAAGCCGCTGCGATCGATCAGTCCGAACTTCAAGGCAGACTCGAGACCCGTCGGTGGCTCGATGTTCCGCATCCATCGCGATATCCGCTTCTCTAAGG
>JBOGSE010000151.1:0-1204 GCA_050694895.1 bacterium
GCGCGGCTGCCGCAATGACCGCTCCGGCGATGCCCAGCGTTCCAAGGACGATGATCGGCGCGATCGTGTTGGGCAGGATGTGCCGCACCATGATGCGGATGTTGGCGCAGCCGATCGCGCGCGCGGCTTCGACGTAGACCTGCTCTTTTGCCGAGAGGACCGCGGCCCGCACGACACGGGCGTACGTGGGGGAGGCAGAGATGCCGACTGCGAGCATCGCGTTGCGCAGATTCGGCCCTAGGATGGCGATGATGATGAGCGCCAGGAGAATGCCAGGAAACGTGAGCATGAGGTCTACGACCCGCATCAGGAGGCGATCTGCCTGGCCTCCGTAGAAACCGGAGGCCAGCCCCATGGGCACCCCGATCAGGATCGCGATGGAGACCGAGATCAGACCGGTCTGTAGAGAGATCCGTGAGCCAAAGAGCATGCGCGTGGCGAGGTCGCGGCCGAAGACATCGGTCCCGAAGATGTGACGGGCATTCGGCGGCTGCAGGCGGTCGACGGGGTTCATCGTCAGAGGCTCATACGGCGTGAGGAGGGGGGCGGCCAGCGCGGCGGCGATCAGGCCGGCGAGCAACGTTCCTCCGAGCAGCGCACTGCGCGACCGGCGCAGCCGGACGAGGACGTCCAGCCACACGGATCGGTGGCCGCGAAGGGGCTCGGCGGCGGCCTCAGTCGAAGCGGATGCGCGGGTCGAGGTATGCATAGGAAATATCCACGGCGAGGTTGATGAAGATGTAAACCGTCGCGATGAAGAGCACGGCGCCCTGCACGAGCGGGAAATCCTTGTTGAGAATGGAGTCGACCAGTAGCTTGCCGACGCCGGGTCGGGCAAAGACCGTCTCGGTAATCACCGCGCCGGACAGCAGCGTCCCGAATTGCAGACCCATCACGGTGATCACCGCGATGAACGCATTCTTCAAGACGTGATGGCGCACGACCGTGACCTCGCGCAGCCCCTTCGACCGCGCGGTGGTGACGTAGGGCTGATAGAGGACTTCCAGCACGCTCGATCGGATCAGCCGCGCCAGCGTGGCCGAGGAGATAAATCCGAGCGCAAGGGACGGGAGCACAAGCCGGTTCCAGCCACCTCCAAACCCTGTGACGGGAAACCATCCGAGTTTGATCGAGAACACGAAGATCAACATCGCGGCCAGCCAGAAGATCGGCATCGACACCCCGGCGAGCGCCACGAGCATCG
>JBOGSE010000152.1:0-1465 GCA_050694895.1 bacterium
TTGCTCTCGTCTGGAGTCGCCGTTCGCGATCTGACATGAAAGACGGTTGTGTGCGCTCCTGTGCGGCGGGCCAGGCGTCCACCAAAGCGGATGTCGGTCTTCCCCGGCTCCCCCGCGGCCGTACAAATCAAAATGCGACTAATCTGCGGGCGGGGCTCCTGGAGAATCAGCACCGGCACCCCGGCTTCGCCGAGCACTCGGTGCGCGGTCGTCCCCAGGCCGGCCGGCCCTACGGTGTCCGCACCACTGTGGCGGCCGATCACGACTACCTCATAGAGGCCTTCCTGCGCTTCCAGCAGGACCTGGGTCGCCAGATGCCCGGGACGCACCCGGCTCTCGAGACTCGGGGACTGCGCAGACCATTTCAGCCGCAGAGCCTCCAGCGACTCCCGGGCCGCCGCGGCATCGGCCTCCGTGGGGACGACGGTAAGCAGCATACTTGACCCTCCGGTTGTACCGGCGAGCAGGGAGCCAAACCCCACCGCGGCCTGCACGCCGGGGGACTGAGGCACGCAGATCAGCACTTTCAGGCCGGAGGGGGAGAGGACGTGGTAATCGTTGAGTCCGATCCAGAACTCCCGGCCGGGCTCCAGCGACGCCGTGGCGGAGTCACTTGGCAGCACGGCTTCGATCGAGCTGGTGCGCAGCCCATGTCCAAGCGATGGGGAGAGCGGACGGGAGCCTTCCAATCCTTCGACTTCCAGGATCACGCGATTGAGGGCGCCCGCGAAGACCTGACCCACGAGCTTACCACGTCCCAGCGCGTAGGTGCCTGGGCCGCTCGACCCCTGGCGTTCGTCCAGAACAACTTTCTCTGGACGGAAGAGAATGCGGACCGGGGCGCCCGCCTCATACCCGCGCGACTTCTCCGGCATCGGGAGGAGCACGCTTCCCAGTCGGATGCGTCCTTTCTCCTCCCGACCGACGAGCACGTTCCCGCCGCCCACGAATGTCGCCACGAACTCGGTTTGCGGTCGATGGTAGAGCTGTTCCGGCGTACCGACTTCGATCAAATGGCCTCGCTCGATGACCCCGACGTGATCGGCCAGCTCGAAGGCTTCATCCTGATCGTGGGTTACCAGGATCGTCGTCACCTTGAGGTGCCGCTGGATCTCCTTCAGGCTGCGACGCAGTTGCGCGCGAATCTTGACGTCGAGCGCGCCAAAGGGCTCATCGAGCAGCAGGACGTCCGGTGTGTAGGCGAGCGCCCTGGCCAGCGCCACGCGCTGCTGCTGACCACCGGAGAGCTCGTCCGCGTAGCGTTCCCCTAGGCCGGCGAGTCCCACCAGATCGAGGAGCTCATCGCGGCGCTGCCGCCGCGCGTTCGGCGCCACGCGTCGGATCCTCAGGCCGAATTCCACATTCTCTGAGACGGTCATGTGACGGAAGATCGAATAGTTCTGAAAGACAAACCCGGTGCCGCGCGCCTGCGGGGGGAGATACGTGACGTCTCGGCCGTTCAGCT
>JBOGSE010000153.1:0-1059 GCA_050694895.1 bacterium
AGCAGGACTGCGACGTAATCGCGGCGAAGCTCAACCGCCGGCCGCGCAAGCGGCTCGGCTACCGCACCCCGGAGGAATGCTATGCGCGATGACGCTCAGTGTTGCACTTCAAAGTTGATATCAAGCAGCGCACCTGGCACCACAATGCGGCGTTCCGACTAGAGCCGCATCCGTCGACCCGTTGTCCGCACCCAACCCGCAATGGGGAAGCCGTCAAGCATTGCTGGGAAAAAGAGGCGCTCCCGCTGATCGCGGACGAAGGAATCGTCGAGTTCCCGGAGCCCGGAACCAGCGATGAGCCGGACATCCGTGACATGTCCGGTCTCGTCGATCGACAATTCTGCATCAAGGCGGATCCGTCGTCCTGGAGTAGGAAGACGATCGCCCGGACTCACAGGCACGACGGCTGTCCGGGGACCGATCGGACCGCCAGGCGCGGGGTCGGGTGGACAGAACACGGAGCGCTCGACAGTGGCCCTACTGTGGACACCGCCCCTCAACCGCAAACGGACAGCTGCGAAATGACGAGGCGGAGAAACAGGGCGGAGCCCACGGCTGACCAGCTCGAGGAGCGAGACGACTCCGGGTGACGGTGGAGCATCGGGTTCCAGCAAGCGTACGACGGCTGCTCCACCGTCGCGATACAGGATACTGAAGAGGATGCTGGTGGTGTCGCTCTCCGGGAGAGCCCGAAGCGCGACAGAGAGGGCTGCTGAGTCCAGCACGTCGTCAAGGAAGGGGAGCTTCTTCGGCCACTCGGCGGGCTGACAGCGTCGCTCTACCTCGTGCCCCGCTGCGTCCCGCTGCCGGACGATTTGCGCGTCTAGGCTGGCGCCGACGACCCCGGCTGCCAGGCTACCCACCGCGAGCCTGATTCCCAATTGGAAAGTCACTGTTGTGAGTTCGGAAAACCTCGCGCGCTGCCTAACGGATCGCGCTTAGTTGGGATGAAGCGGCTGGCCATCCACGACACGTGGTGGCAACATCGCCCCACAACCTTGCACGCGGTCGTACAGCCGCAGAAAGAGTGGAGGCCAGCCGCCATGGATACGATAGGGC
>JBOGSE010000154.1:0-3262 GCA_050694895.1 bacterium
TCGGCGGTCCTTAGAGGGTAGGGCTTCCAGTTCCTTAACGGCCGATGGCTTGATCCGCAGCCTATAACTTGCCACGGCGCCGCAGATCTCTCAGGACGGTTTCGAAGTCGAGGTTCGGCTCGTTGGCACGGGCCCGGAAGGCGGCAAGATCTTCGGCATCTTCGGCCAGGGTCCGCCGTACGGCAGCATTGACCAGGTCGGAGATGCTCTGATCAGTTTCCGCAGCCTTCATGCGGAGAGCTCGATGAAGTGCCGGGTCCAGGTAGATGGTAGCGCGTCTTGAGGTGCTCACGGCGCAAATGTAACACCTTGACGCTAAAGCGTCAAGGTGTCGGCTTAGGCCTTCTTCTGGGCCTCTTGCAAGACGAGCGCGCCCACTTCACGCACGAACTTCTCCATGCAGTCGTAGAGGACGGTCAGCGACTTCCGTAGATCGCCGATCGTCGCCGGTTCGTGCTCGCGTTCCACGGGTAGATGCGCGGTGAGGTGCACTTCCATCCGCCAGCGGGACCGGCCGATCACGTCGGCGAGGTCTTTGAAGTCCGTGCTGAGCTCTTCGGTCACGCCCCTCGTCAGCTCTTCGTGCAGAGTCATTGTCGCCTCCTGCGGCACACGCGGGGTTGAAGGTCTCGCTAGAAGAACTTCCGCCCGGCTTTCTTGTCGGGCACTTTCAGGCCGAGCTCGGCGATGGCGGGATCGACTTCCTTGATGTAGTCTTCCCGCGCCCTGGCATTGTGCCGGCGCTTGATCCCCCAGTGCACATACCGCTCGCTGCGTTTGGAATCGGATTTGCCGAACATGTCGAGCGCCATCGGATAATATTTGTCGACCGCAGCCTGCGCGCGCTTTTTGCCTTCGGGCGTCTGTGCGAGATCCTTGAGCTTGAGCTCGCCGAACTTCACGTGGCCCTTCTCCTCTTCGATCACCCGGGGGAGGACCGGCCGTATCGGGAGGTAACTGCACCCTTCGAACTCGTCCAGCTGGTAGCGGCCAACGCGGTCGATGAGAAAGCTAAAGGCCGCAAAGTCCTCCCAGACCTCCATCGAGTGGCGGAAGACGTCCACCATTCTGTCCTCGGGGTCTTTGTGGATGAGATCGTCTGCGGGCCGTCCAAGGGTCTTGAGGAGGGCATTGAACTTCCGAAAATGGTCCACTTCCTCGGCGGCGATGCGCGCCACCCGCCACATGTCATCCGCGGTCGGCGCCCGGAGCAGCCACTTGTCCACATACAGATGCGGCCCACCGATTTCCGCGTCGGCCTGGATGTAGAACACCCGCAGGAGCAAATCCCGGTACTCTTCGGGCATCTGGCTGAAATTCGAGGGGTCGACCGTTCCGGTGAACCGGTCAGACATTGCGTGTCCTCCTCGGGGCTGGTGACCACCCAATTCTTCTCATGCCGATCGCATCCCTCTCAACCCTGTTGGGGTTCCCGTCCCGCTGTGACGTGGTGCACTTCGTGCTAAGACGGTGCGATGACCTCGCAGGCGACGCGGCGTCGGAAACCGCCGCGTCCGGTAGGGCTCGCAGGCGCAGCCCGCGAAGGGGAAGTCCAGCGATCGTTCCGATGCGGCGCCGACCGGGAGGAGCAATAGGCGTGGGATTTCTACCGCGCGCGTTACGCCGGCGGTGGGTCCCAAGACCCGCCCGGCGGCCGGGCAAGAAACGGCGATGACTCTGGTCCTTTCGATTGCCATCCTGTCGGCGCTTCTGCTCGCGCTCTCAGGCGCGCCCGGGCCGGCCGCGGGCCAGTCGGGCCTGCTCGCCGCCGGTGGGACCTGGACCAACCCGCCCGACGGTCCGCCCACACTGGGCACCGTCGTCGTGTTTCGCTGGCGCGTCGAAGCGCTGACCACGGAAGGGTTTCAATTCACGCTCCGCGGCCCTGCTGGATGGAACAATGACGCGCCGCGCGCCTGGCAGGTCAGGCGCGCCGGCATCGGCTGGCTCTGGGATTGGGCCGCGTTTCCTTCCATCCCGGCGGTCGAAGGCGCCTATACGCTTGTGGCCGCGATCGGCGGGAACGAGGTGACCACGACGTTTCACATCGATCCTTCCAGCCGGCTTCAGAGACCCATCGTACGCGTGAGCGCCACGCGGGAACGGACCGGGGTATCATGGACGTTCGTCGGCGGCGCGCACTCGTATCGGGTGACGCTCCTGGACGCGCGGCGCCGGGTCATTGACGCCACCACAACGCGCTCGACCAGCCATACGTTCAACGTCGAGCTCTCCCCCGGGGTGCATCGGGTCAGTGTGGCCGCGTTTCCTTCCGATATCACGTTCCCGCTCACGACCTTGCCGAAGCAGTACAACTGCAGCGAAGGCAGCGCGACATTCACGGTCCCCTGAGGCCCACAGGCCACCATGCCGGCGATTGCGATCAGGGATCTGAAGCGGACTTTCGAGGTCGGGCGGCAGCGCGTGAATGCCGTCGACGGTGTGAGCCTGGAGGCCCCCGAAGGCCGCATCCTGACGCTGCTCGGTCCCAGTGGATGCGGGAAATCCACGACGCTGCGCTGCATCGCGGGCCTGGAGCGGCCCGACGGCGGCGAGATCCTCTTCGATGAGCGCGTCGTCTTCAGCCGCCGGCAGCGGATCTTTGTCCCGCCTGAGCGGCGGAATATCGGGATGGTGTTTCAGTCGTACGGGATCTGGCCCCACCTGACGGTGTTTGAGAACGTCGCCTATCCCCTCGAAGTGCGTCGCCTGCCTGCCCGGGAGATCAGAGAGCGCGTCGCGAACGCGCTGAATCTCGTGGGGCTGTCGGGGCTGGCGGATCGCCCGGCGCCGTTTTTGTCCGGCGGACAGCAGCAGCGCGTGGCGCTGGCCCGCGCGCTGGTCTACGAGCCCTCGGTCCTGTTGCTGGACGAACCGCTTAGCAATCTGGATGCGAAGGTGCGGGAACAGGTGCGGGAAGAGATCCGGACGCTCCAGCGGCACCTGGGTATCACGACGGTCTACGTCACCCACGATCAGCTGGAGGCGCTGTCGTTGTCCGACGTGGTCGCGGTGATGCACGAAGGCCGGCTGGTCGAGCTCGGCACCCCGCAGGAGCTCTATCAGCGGCCGCGCGCGCGCTTCACAAGCGACTTCCTGGGAGGCATCAGTTATCTCTCGGGCAAGATCGCCTCACATGATGGGACAGGCGTGATGATCGAGACGTCGCAGGGACGGCTGCGGGGCCGCACCGCGCAGGAGGTCAGGGACGGCGAGAGTGTTTTGGTGGGGATCAGACCCGAGCACATTACGTTGCAGCGCC
>JBOGSE010000155.1:0-1608 GCA_050694895.1 bacterium
TGAGGGCTTGGCTGATCTCGTAGACCGAATAGTTCTGCTTGCGCAAGCGGATGATGAGGTCGCGAGCCGCCGACTTTTTGGGCTGGGATCGCGGGCCGCGGCGCGGAGAAACAAAGAAGACCGGGTCCGGCTCGCGGCGGAAATGATGGCAGAGAACGTGAAAGTAGCTGACCGAGTAGCCGAAGGCGCGGGCGACCTGTTTGGCGAGGCGGCCCTCGACGAAGTAGGCGCGCAGGGCTTCGTAGAGGCGGTGTTTGCGGTTGCGCGGCTCCTGGAAGAAGCGGCGGCATTCGCTTATGTCTTTTGGTGCGCCGATGCCCATAGATGCACGGTATCAAGCAGAAACAGATCGTGTCAATCATGTTCCAGTGCTGGAACCAGGATAGTAACATACGCCTTTAAAAATGGGCATGGGCGGATATTGCGGGCAGGTCCGGCGTTGACGCAGTCCGCGGACGGCCGCGACGGAACTGCCATGTTAATACGGCTTTCAGCGCACCAATTTGGTAATGAGAAAGGCCGGCCCCGGCGGTGCTGTATGGCGCAATAGGGCAGGAAACATCGGCCTTTGCTGCGCTCCCTCGAAAGGCAGCTGCAGCGGCGGAGAGGCTAACTTCTTATGCTAATAGCTGTCCGTGGAAATCCAGGCTAGGGAAGGTTTTCTCAGCCGTTTCCTCTGTGCGCTCTGTGCCACTGTGGTTGGATGAATGCCGGTCATACCTTAGTGGACTTTGTGTCTTCGTGTCTTTGTGTTGTCTTTTACCAGGCGGCGGACGGTTTCGAGATTCCGCAAGTCGTCGCCGTCGTTTTCAATCGGCGTCTCCAGGATAAACGCCTTATCGCGCAGGCCCGGATGATTCAAAATGCGGCGAAAGCCTTCCAATCCGATGCCGCCCTTGCCGATGTGCTCGTGGCGGTCGGCGTGCGAGCCCAGCGCGGTGCGCGAATCATTGGTGTGCACCACGTACACACGCGCCAGGCCCACGGCCTTGTCCAGACGGGCCAGCATGTCCTCCAGGCCTTTGGCTGTGGAGACGTCGAATCCGGCCTGGTAGCAGTGCGCCGTGTCTATACAGCAGCCGAGCGGCGCCCCTTGGGCCAGCTCCAGGATGGCCCGCAGTTCCTCGAAGTCCGAGCCCAGCGCCCCGCCGCCTCCGGCGGTGTTCTCGATCAGCACGCGCAGCCGGCCCCACATCCTGCCGCGCCCCGCCTCCTCCAGCCCGGTGATGAAATTCACCAGCGCCTGCTTTCGGTCGCCGTTGGTTGCGCTGCCCGGATGGGTCACCAGGTACTCGGCGCCCAGGGCCACGGCCCGCTCCAGTTCGGCGCGGAACGCTTCGACGGATTTGCTGCGGATCACCGGGTCCCAGGAAGCCAGGTTGATCAGGTAATTGTCGTGGATGACCAGCGGATAGAGGTCGTACTTCTCGCGCAGTTGGGCAAAGCGCCGCGCCTCAACTAGATCCACCCGCGACTGCTTCCACTGCCGCGGGCTGGAGGAAAAAATCTGGAAGGTATTGCACCCCAGGCGGTAGGCGCGCTCCACGGCGTTCGAGAGCGCGCCGGCGATGGACGTATGGATGCCGATGCGCCGCCCCGCCACCGGGC
>JBOGSE010000156.1:0-1506 GCA_050694895.1 bacterium
TTTAGGAGGGGGTGCATGGCCTGGCTGAGCGAAGCATGGCGCTTCATTGAGAGCCAGGAGAACCGGGAGGTCCTCGCCTTTATCATCAGCGGGATCGCGGTCGCCGTGGCCGCCTTGCGGGTCTACAAGCTCTTCGCAAAGTCAGGCTCCCCCGAGCAACCCGCTCGAACCGTCACGGTCAACGGGGGTGGTGTGGCTCCCGGTGGAGACCTTCACATCACCCAGACCGGGCCGGGCACCCTCACCGTCGGCGGTGTGCAGGGTATTCCACCGGAGGACTTTCAAAAGGTCTCGGGGGAACTCGGGGTCACCCAGGCCGCGCTAGCGAGTTTCTTCAAGATCCTGGAGAAGCAGAAGGTCTCGCCCGAGGACCTCGACAGCACCCTGCGCGAGTTCGCCAAGCGCTATCAGCAGCTCGAGGAGGACCTCAAGCGCTTCACCTCCGAGGACCCCGAGGTGGCGGCGCTCAGAGAGCAGGCGCGCGAGGCCCTGAAGGCCGGCGATTTCGATCGCGCCGAGCAGTTACTCAACGAAGCGAGCGCGAAGGATCTGGCCGCCGCCGAGCGGCAAGAGTCCATGGCGAAACAACGCCGGCTCTCGGCCGCCCAGTCCAAGGCCAACAATGGCGAGTTGAAATGGGCTCAATTCGCCTACCGGGAGGCGGCGGAGTATTACCGTCAGGCCGCCGCACTGGTCCCCGCCGAGGCGGAGACGCAACGCGCCGAGTATCTGAATCTTCAAGGGCGCGCGCTTCATGACGCCGGGGACTATCGCCATGCCGAAGAACCCTTGACGCAAGCCCGGGCCATCCGGGAGAAGGCCCTGGGCCCCGAGCATCCCAACGTGGCCGAAAGCCTCAACAACCTGGCCGGGCTCTATCACGACCAAGGCCAGTACGCCAAGGCCGAGCCGCTCTATCAGCGGGCGCTGGCCATCGCTGAGAAGGCCCTGGGCCCCGAGCATCCCAACGTGGCCCAAAGCCTCAACAACCTGGCCGGGCTCTATTACACCCAAGGCCAGTACGCCAAGTCAGAGCCGCTCTATCAGCGGGCGCTCGGTATCGCTGAGAAGGCCCTCGGGCCGGAACATCCTACCGTGGTGACACTCCGAAACAACTACGCCGCATTGCTGCGGGCAGCCGGCCAGCCGAGGCCGACACGCTAGAGACACGGACTGCCTCACGCTCGGCATGGACGCACGGGCGCGCGGAGCTCCGGCCTAACCGAAGCCACTCACGCCCACCCCGCGCGCAACCGGCAGGGCGCAGCCGCCTGCGGAACCTGCGAGGGCAGTTGCGAGCGATTCCACTTGCACGATTACACAGGAATTACACAGACGGCGAATTGATGTGGTGCGGAAAAGCTTGCAAGGTCTTGTTTCTATTGGTGGCCAGGGACAGAATCGAACTGCCGACACAGGGATTTTCAGTCCCCTGGACGAAATCGCGCAACTATTTGAATAAATTACTAAAATAAAGAGGTGCTTGTCTAATAATAGGGGCACTTA
>JBOGSE010000157.1:0-1669 GCA_050694895.1 bacterium
TTTTTTGTGTTATAAATTATGCTGTGGCAAGCTTGGCGACGATTCGCCGCGACATGATGCGCAGATTAAAAGTGATGACACTCCACAGCATGAAACTCTTGAACGCTTCCCAACCTTTCCAGGTGCAGAGCGAAGCTTTTAAGCCGCGCTTGAAATTCGAGATCAGCGCTTCAATGCCGGCGCGCCATTTTTTGAGCATCGTCTCCATCTTTTTACTGCTGGTGACGTTTTGTTGCGAACCTTTGACTTTGTTGAAAACAATGTTGATGATGCCCTTGGCCTTGGCATAGTCCAGATTGGCAAGGCTGGCGTAGCCGCCATCACTGGCCGCGTCGCGCGGCGTGATATTGAAGTTGACCTCAAGATTGTCAAAGGCTTTGGGGAAATAACTGCTGTCCGCAGGATTGCCGCGCTCCAGGATGCAATCGAAAATCAAATTGCTCTTGCCGCTGGCAAAATTGACCTTGTGGCCAAAAACCACATCGCGTTGGCCTTTGACAATGCAATCGGTGTGGGTTTCAAATAAGGAAAACAATTTATCGTTCACAGGAACTTTCTCGTCTAAAATTTCTCGCCGATAAGCCACGTCGGCAATCTTTTCGATATTGGGCAACAAGGCTTCAAGTTCGGCGAGCAAAGCCTGTCGCTGTTTTTCCCGTGTCGTATCGGCAAAAGTACACGCCGACAACGACTGGATGGCCGTTTGAACCTGACGAATGTCGGCCTTTTGATATTTCAACATTTTCTTAAACAGCGGGCGGCGTTTCTCTTCGCCCTTGGTGTTAACGATTTTAAACAGGAGTTTCTTGCCGACTTTTTGATAGCTGCGAAAAGTCACCGTCTTCAGCAGTTCGTGCGTTCGCTGCAACAGGCGGCCGGCCACGCGAATGCAATCCCACAACAACGAGGCGTTGGTGGGATGATGAATATTGGTTTCAATCGCCGTGGAATCCGTGCGAATTTTCTGGCCATCGTCGATGCCCAAGTCAACCCCGTGCTGGCAAATCGCGATGTGAATTTTTTCCAACACCGCGGGCGTGATTTTGGCAATGTTCTCCTGCAAGGCTTGATGCGAAAAAGATTGTTCATACGCCATTTTGGTAAACCGGCGGCCTTTTTTGGAGTCCTCGGTATGTTCGCTCAACTGGCGCCAGGTCAGAGCTTTGTGCCGCTGATAAATGGCGCAACGCACAATTTGCTCCAACGTCATGCCATCACGGCCAATCACGGCTTGGCGCTCATCACGGGCCCTCGGAAAGCAGGGTGCAGCCAGCATGATAATCTGGGGATTTTTTTCCAGAATCTGCTCCATGACGAAAAGCTCGGCATCGTTTTCCCAGAGTGGCTGCTCAAAATCGAGCGAATATTGTCTTTTGAAAAATTTCATAAATCACGTCCAAGTTATTGTTTTATATTAAAATTGATTTTATATAATCTACAAAAATGTATTGAAAAAGTCAACTTATTTCTTATGTAATTTACTATAAAAACAATCAATTGTGTTGAGACGGACAGACTCTATTTAGCCAAAACCATCTTTCGCGTGGCGGTGAACTCACCAGCCTGCAATTGATACAGATAAATTCCCGAAGCCAGGCCCGCCGTATCGAATGTGCGAGCATGAAAGCCGGCCGGCAATTCTCCCTCCTCAAGAATTCGCACGACTGCT
>JBOGSE010000158.1:0-3451 GCA_050694895.1 bacterium
ACCCACACCACCATCGGGGCCACGATCCTCTCGGGAAGCAAGTTTCCTCTCCTGCAGCTCGCGCGCCAGATCGCCCTGGCCCACCACGAGCGTTGGGATGGCAGCGGGTTTCCCCAAAGCCTCAAGGGCGAGGCGATTTCCCTCGAGGCCCGGATCGTCGCCGTTGCGGATGCCTACGATGCCATGACCTCCAACCGCCCCTACCGGAAGGCGCTTTCAAAGGAAGAGGCCTGGGGGATCCTGTGGGACGGGGCGGGGACGCAGTGGGACGAGCGCGTCGTCGAGGCCTTCGCCTCGTACAAGAAAGCCGGAAAGGGGGAGGTCAATGCTCACGCTGTCGCCAGTGGTGCCAGGCATCGGCGACCGGCAGCCGCGGATCCTCGCGGTTGACGACCAGCCCGCCAACCTCCTGCTGGTCAAGAGGGTGCTGGAACCTGCGGGGTTCCAGGTCTTAGAGGCGCGGTCGGGCGCGGAAACCCTGGCCATCGCCCAGGAGAGCATGCCCGACCTGATCCTGCTCGACATGCACCTTCCGGATATGCACGGACTGGAAGTGCTGCGGCGGCTGCGGGAGAGCACCTGGGGAGCGGGACTGCGGGCCGTGGCGATGAGCGCGCTGTCCAGCCCCGAAGACCGGGCGCTCTGGTTGCAGGCGGGGTGCATCGGCTCGATCGAGAAGCCGATCAACGTCAGGGAGTTCGTGCTGACGGTCTCGCAGTGGCTGCCCGGGGCGGCGGTCGGCGATACAGAGCAACGTGACGGTGCGGCCCAGGAGGACAATGACCTCACGAAAGATAGGCTCGGGGAGATCCTGGTCGCCAGCAGCCTGATCACGCTGGAGCAGCTCCAGAACGCGGTCCACGCGCAGTCAAAGAGCGGGAGACGGCTGGGACAGGTCCTGGTCGAGCGCGGCGATGTCAGCGAAGACGACATCGCCTGGGCGTTGAGCAATCAACTGGGGTATCCTTATGTCTTCCTGAAGGACGACATCATCGACGAAGACGCCGCGCACCTCCTGCCGGAGGTCTTCCTACGCGAACACCTGGTGCTCCCGATCCTCAAGTTCGGCACGGAGATGACGCTGGCGATGGCCGATCCCACCGACCAGCGCACGGTGGATGAGGTCGCCAGCCGGACCAAGCTGGCGGTGAAGCGGGCGCTGGCGCTGGCGTCCAACATCGACGAGATGCTCGACCGCCTGTTTGCGCCGCGGGAGAGAGGCTCGGGGCAGGCCGCCGCGACCGAGGCCCAGTATCTCCAGTTCCACCTGGTGCAGGCGATTCAGCAGGGCGCCACCGAGATTCATTTTGATCCGGCCGCTGACGGCCAGGCCCGCGTCCGCTACCGCGTGCAGCGCGTGCTTGTGGATCGCGCCAACCTGCCCGCGGAGCTGCATGCCGCCATCCTCGGGCACCTGCGCACGCTTACGAATTCCGGAGACGCGCCGGTGCGCACGGCCTCGATGACGCTGGCGGCCGGGCCGGCCGATCTCTACCTGGTGGCGACCTTCCTGCCCACCCTGGCGGGGCCCGCGGCCACGATGGCGCTCTACCCCCGCCGCGGCGACGTGCCCGACCTCGCATCCCTGGGCGTGCCGGAAGAGGCGGTTCGGCGGCTGCGTGAGGTATTGAAAACCGATCGCGGCGTGGTCCTGGTGGGCTGTGCCGGCCGGCTGCTGCGTTCCGCTCTGCTCCACGCGTTGATTCCGCCCGTGCAGCGCGGCAAGGTGTGGACCCTGGAGACGCTCCCGGTCTACCGCCGGTCCACCCTCAATCAGACCGCGCTCAACTCCAGCGTGGAGGTGCCCGGGCATCTCCGTGCGGCCGCATCGGCGGAAGCCGACCTCGTGATGGTTGATGACACCTCCCGCCGTCAGGCACTCGCGGCGGCCTGCGAGACCGGGCGGACGCGGATGGTGCTGGCGGGCCATCCCCAGGACGACGTCGTGGGTCTGTTGAGCCAGCTGCTGGAGGCCGCGGGGCCGGCACTCACCGCGTCGAGTCTTCGAGGCATCCTGGCAGCGCGCCCGGTCAGATTGTTGTGCCCGGCGTGCAAGGAGACCGCGCCGGACCAGACGTTCGTTCCTCGTGGATGCGAGGCGTGCGCGTTCACCGGGTTCAGGGGACAGCGCGTCCTTGTCCAGGCGTGGTTCCTCGATGAGCCCACGCGGATGCTCCTGTATTCGGGTCAACAGGGCGCGGCGTACGAGCGCATCGCCCGGGAAGTGGGCACGCGGATGCGCGAGCAGGGCCTCGCTCTCGTCGCGGACGGCCTGTCTTCGAAAGACGAGGTTACGGCTGCGCTTGAGGGTGGGGCGTGGACATAACCGAGCTCCTCATCGCGACCAAGGAGCGAGGAGCGTCCGACCTTCATCTGACTTCGGGGGCACCGCCGACGCTCCGCATCAACGGCAAGATGGTGCGCCTCGATGGCAACGCGCTCACCCGCGAGGATCTGCACACCCTGCTCTACGACATCCTCACCGACGAGCAAAAGGCGCGGTTCGAAGCGACGCACGACCTCGATTTCTCCCTGGAACTGGCGAGCGTGGGACGCTTCCGGGTGAACGCCTTCGTGCAGCGCCAGGGCGAGGGCATGGTCATGCGCCTGATCCCTTCCAAGACTCGGTCGCTCGACGATCTGAGCATGCCGCCGGTACTCAAAGACCTGGCCATGAAGGACCGGGGCCTGGTGCTGGTGACCGGGCCGACCGGCTCGGGCAAGTCGACGACCCTGGCCGCGATGGTGGATCACATCAATCAGAGCCGGGAGGACCACATCATCACGATCGAGGATCCGATCGAGTTCGTGCACGAGCCGAAGAGGTGCAACGTCAACCAGCGGGAGGTCGGGCCACACACGCAGTCGTTCGGCGCGGCCCTGCGCAGCGCACTGCGCGAAGACCCCGACATCATTCTGGTCGGCGAGATGCGCGACCTGGAGACGATCGCTCAGGCGATCACGGCCGCCGAAACCGGTCATCTGGTGCTCTCGACCCTGCATACGAACAACGCCGCCCAGACAATCAGCCGCGTCGTGGACGTCTTCCCCACCCACCAGCAGGAGCAGATCAGAGTTCAGCTGGCCGACGCCCTGCTCGGCGTGGTGGCGCAGACCCTGATTCCCTCCCTGGACGGCAAGGGCCGCGTTGCGGCGGTCGAGGTCATGGTGGCCACACCGGCGATCCGCAACATGATCCGGGAGAACAAGACACACCAGCTTCCCTCGGCCATCCAGACCGGCGCCAGGGACGGCATGCAGAGCCTCGACCAGCACCTTAAGACCTTGGTCAAGCAGCGGCGGATCTCGACCGAGGAAGCGCTCAAGCGGGCCGTGGAACGCGACGCCTTTCTCCAGGAGCGGGGCGGCGCGACGGCGCTGACCGAGCATACCGGCATGATCAGCCGGCGCTGACGATGCACATCGACGACCTCCTCATCAATATGGCGGC
>JBOGSE010000159.1:0-15931 GCA_050694895.1 bacterium
TTGCCACGTTCCTGCTGGCAACGAACCTGTCCTCCGGGCTCCTGTTTGCCCTCGATGCGGTGCTCGCGGCGGTCTTTGTCGTCGGGGCCGCCACGGCCTACGGACCGATGCGCCGGATGCGCGTGACGCGCCGGGTGCCGCCACGAGGGATCGAAGGGGAGGCCCTCGTCGTCGATACCACGCTGGTCAGCCGCCGCGCGGGCCGGTTTCTCACTATAGAGGAAGGGTGGAAGGGTGCCCGCACGCGCGCGGTCGTGCCGCACGTCTCACCCGGCGTGCCGGTCACCACGGCGCTTGTGCTGGTGCCCCAACGGCGCGGGCACTATGTGCTCGAATCCACGGAGATCATCTCCCGCGGGACGGTAAGCTTGTTTGCGGCGCGCCGGCGTATCGGCGCGCCCGATCGCATTGTTGTCTGGCCCAAGACCCTGCCCCTCGCCTCAGGCATTCTCAGTGGACTCCTCTCCGCCGCGGACGCGCCGGTCGCGGGCGAGCGCACACGCGCGGCCGAGGATTTCTACGGCGTCCGGGACTACCAGCGCGGCGATGCGCCGTCGCGCGTTCACTGGCGATTGTCGTTGCGCCGAAGAGCACTCGTTGTGCGCGAGTACGAGCGGCCGCGCGCCCAACGGCTCGCCATCGTGCTGGATCTTGATCGCCGTCAATCGCGCGAGCGTCTGGATGCCGCCGTGCGCGCCGCCGCTTCAATTCTGCGGGCAGCCGTCGATCGCGGGGCCGACGTGGTGACAGCGGCGTGGAACGGCGAGTACGTTGAGCACCGCGCGTTCGAGTCCGCGATGGGCTGGCTGGCGGGCGTGGAGCCTTCCGGGCCGCCGCTCGCCGAGGTCCTGCGCGCTCTGCCGTCGTTGCAGGACCGACACCTCGTTGTTGTCGCCTCGTCGACCGCGGTGCCGCCGCTGCCCGTGCACGCCACCGCGATACTGCCCGCCGACGAGAATCCGGGACGCGGCGCCCTCGTGTACGCGTCCGATGGGTTGGTGGCGGCGTGGTAGGGTGGGAGCGCCTTGCACGCGGCGGCCGGCCGGAGCACTCGATCCCGCTCCGTGTGTGGACGCTGGCGGCCGTCGCCGTGAGCGTCTTCGCGGTCACGGCCCACGACGACTTCTGGCGGTTCCGCCTCATCGTCCCGATCCTCGTGATTGTCGGCTTCGCGTTCTCGTTCTGGCGACGAGGGAGGCCCGGGTGGTGGGTGAAGGTCGCCCTCGCGCTGCTGTGCCTGCAGGTCGGCTGGAAGTTCCTCTGGTCGGTGGCAGCCGATCCGTATCACACCAGCATCCCGCTGACCATTCTGTTGCTCTGGCTGCAGACACTCCATTCGTTTGACGTCCCGGCCCGGCGTGACCTGTTGTTCAGCCTTCTCTCGTCCGTGATCTTGATGGCGGTCGCGGCCGCCTTTGCCCAGGACCTGACGTATCTTCTCTACCTGGCCGCGTACACCGTGCCGGCGGTCCAGGCCCTGGTTCACAATGCCTGGCAGACCGGCCAGGATGCGGTGGTGGAGGGACAGGTCCGGCGGCAGCCCGCCGGGCCGGGCGCGCCCTGGCGCGTCCTGGCCCTCGCGGCCAATCACTTCCTTGTCGTCGTGGTGTTGGTCGCGGCGGTCATCTTCGTGTTGACGCCGCGGTTTGGCGGGATTCGGGTGACCTCGCTGCCGTTCTCGCCGCAACCCATGCTGCTGGATCTCTTCGCCGGACGGCTCTTCAACCCGGCGTATCCCGCCGCGTCGGGCGATCGCGGGGCCGCTCCGCCGCCATGGAATTCCCGGGGCTACTTTGGCTTCAGCCCGACGGTCGATCTTCGGCTGCGGGGCCGTCTCGACGACACGATCGTGATGCGCGTTCGCGCGACCCACCTGCTCAACTGGCGCGCGCTGGTCTTCGATACGTATACCGGCACGGGCTGGGAGATCTCCGATCGGCGCCTCGCGCAGTACGAGGGCAGCCCGCCGATGACGCTCGTGCACGACCGCGACGACGTGTTCAGTTATGCGGCCCGGCCGCTGCAAGTCACCCAGACGTTTCACATCGAGCAAGAGCAACCGAATGTCGTGTTCGCGGCGGCGCTGGTCGAGCAGCTCTATGTGCCCACGGGGCGGATCTACAGAGACCGCTACGGGTCGATACGGCTGCCCGGCACGCTCAAGCCGGGCATGGTGTACTCGGTCATCTCGCGCGCCCTGGTGCCTGACGCCGCCCGCCTCCGGGGGGGCAACGGCCTGGTTCCGCGGCACCTCCAGGACAGGTACCTGAGTCTTCCGCCGCTGCCAGAGCGTGTGGGCGCCTTGGCGCAGGCGCTGACCTCGGAGCAGCCGACCGTCTACGACCGCGTCATGGCCATCAACACGTATCTCTGGCAGCACTACCGGTATGATCTTTCGATCCCACCGCAGCGGCGATCGGGCGATGCGGTCGACTACTTCCTCTTCGAAGAGCGCCGTGGGTACTGCGAGCAGTTCGCGAGCGCGATGGTCGTGCTGCTGCGGTCGGCCGGCATCCCCGCGCGCCTGGTCACGGGCTACACGTCCGGCACCCTCAATCCCGTGACCGGCCTGCTCGAGGTACGGAACAGCGACGCGCATGCCTGGGTCGAAGCGTTCTTCCCCGGCGTGGGATGGGTCGAGTTTGAGCCCACGCCGGGATTTCTGGAGACCGCCGCCCTGGGAGGTCCGACGCTGGGGCGCTGGGTGTGGCAGGACATCGCGGCGTGGCTGCGGAGCCGCACGGTGGCGCTCGCCTCGGGCTCCCCGCACGCCGCGACCCTCGCGGCCCTCGCCGCGGCCGTCCGTGCGGGAGTGTGGGTTGGACTCGTCCTGGTCGGCGCCGTGGCGGTCGCGAGCATCCGGCGCGCGCGGGCCGGGCGATCGACACGGGTCGGGCGGATCTCCGCGCTCGTCGACATCTACAACACCATGTGCGCGGTGCTCGCCCGAACAGGCCTGCGTCGCGATCCCAGTGAGACCGTGGGGGAGTACAGGCGCCGCGTCGAGGATCACCGCGACCTTCCCGAGGTCGGCGCGCTCTCCGGGGTGATCGAAGCCGTGGCCTACGGGGGCATCGCGCCCGATGCGGCGCTCGTGCAGACCGCCCGCGTTCACCTCGACGGGCTGCGGATGAGGCTGAAGGGTCATGGAGCACGCCGCTAACCCCCAGACCTCCGCCCATCCCGCCCACCGGCGGATCGACGCCGTCGCGGTGCTGCTGCTGTGCATCGCACTCTTCGCCGCCCTGGTCCGCATTCCGCGCCTCAACACGCCGTCCAGGATGTTCTTCGATGAGATTTACTACGCGAAGGCGGCGCAGCAGATTCTCGCGGGGAAAGAGGTCACCGAGGAGCGGACCCACCCACCGCTGTCGAAGCTGATCATCGCCGCGGCCATCACGCTCGCGGGTGACGACGCGTTCGGGTGGCGCATCGCGCCAGCCATCGCCGGCACGCTGCTGGTCCTTATGGTGTACGTTCTGGCCGACGCGCTGTTTGGCAACCGGCTCATCGCCGCGATCAGCGCGCTGCTGGTGGCCGTTGACGGGCTGGTGTTCGTCGAGAGTCGTATCGCCAAGCCCGACATCTTCCTCACGCTGTTCCTGTTCGGGTCGTTCGCCGCGTTTTGGAAATATTTGAGAGAGCGGCTCGACGCGCCCGAGCGGCACCCAGAGCTCCCCGAGGGGGTCGAGGTATTAGAGCCGTCCGGGCGTGGCGTGCGCTGGCTCTACATCGCCGGGCTCGCGGCCGGCAGCGCGATCGCGACCAAGTGGACGACGGTCGTGCCGCTATCGACCATTCCGGTGATGATGCTGCTGCTCCGGGGCTGGGGACGGATGGCCCTCCCGCGGGCCGATCTCCGCCACGTGCTCGTGGCGTTCACCGTGGTCCCCGCGGTTGTGTACCTGCTCACCTACATCCCGTACTTCATGCTGGGCCACAGCGTTGCGGAGTTCTTCAAACACCAGTACTCGATGTACGAGTTTCACGCCAGCCTGACGGCCCCACATCCCTACCAGTCGCAGTGGTGGTCGTGGCCGCTCCTGCTGCGGCCGATCTGGTACGAATATCACGAGGTCGGTCCCCAGATGTACCGAGGCATTCTTGCCGTCGGCAACCCGGTGATCTGGTGGGCCAGCTTGCCGGCGTTCGCCCTCGTGGCGGCTCGGGCCATCCGCCTGCGGTCGATGCCCGAGACCTTTCTTACGGTCGGGTTCGCGATTTCGTACATTCAGTACGCGTTCATCACGCGCGCGTTGTTCCTCTATCACTTCCTGCCGGCACTCCTGTTCCTCATCATGGCCCTGGCCGAGGCGCTGGCGCGGATCCGAGCGCGGGTCGGCGGCGGTGTCGTGCTGGCCTTCCTGGTACTGGCGGTGGGATGGCTCGTCGTGTTCTACCCGGTGCTCTCGGCGCTGCCGATCCACGGGCCGCGGTACTGGCGGCTGATGTGGTTCGGGACGTGGATCTGAGCGGCACAGCCCCGCAGTCGGCTTCCAAACCCCTGCCGTGGCTGCTCGCACTGGGGTTCGGGATACTGGTTGCGGCGATTTACCATTTCACGATCCCGGGCGATACGGCGTTTGACCAGTACCGGATGCTGGCCGAGGCCTTCCTGAAAGGCCGCGTCTACCTGACCAGCGCTTCGATGCATGTCGAGCTGACGCAGATCGGCAGCCGTTACTACGTGATTCCGCCACCCCTGCCGGCGCTGCTGATGGTGCCCTATGTGGCCGTGGCGGGCGCCCGTGCATCGCAGGCGCTGCTGCTCGGCGCGATCGCCGGTGGGGCGAACGCCATGATCGCCCTGCTCGTCGCCGCGCGCCTGACCGACCGTCGACCAGACCGGTGGTGGCTGGCCGTGCTCTTCGCCTTTGGGACCATCGTCTGGCACCTGGCGGCGGTCGGCAGCGTCTGGTACGTGGCGCACGTCATCGCCGCGCTCGCCCTCAACATCGCGCTGCTGGAGACTCTGGGCGCCAAGCGCCCCCTCATCATCGGCGCGGCGGTCGCCGCCGCATTCTGGACGCGGCTGCCCGCGGTGATGACGCTGCCGTTCTTCCTTCTAATGACGGTGGACCGGTGGGCCCCCGATGGCCTGCGGCAGTGGCGGACGATCCGCCTCGGCTACCTGAATGCGCTGGCGGCCCCGATCGCGGCGGCGGTGTTGTTGAACTTTGGGTATAACTGGCTCCGATTTGGAACCATCGCCGACGTCGCGTTTCGCATGCGCAACAACGTGCCCCGCGAGTGGTGGTTCGAGCACGGGTTGTTCCACATCTCGTACATCCCGCGTCACGTTCACACGATTCTCCTCGCCATGCCGGTCATCCAGCCGCACTTCCCATACGTCGTCTGGTCGATGACGGGGCTGGCGATCTGGGTGTCGACCCCGGCGTTCCTCTTTGCGGCGCGCGCTCCCCTGGCCGATCGCGCGACGCGGGCGGCATGGGCCGGCATCCTGCCGACGCTGGCCGCGCTCATGACATTTGGGAACAACGGGATGGTCCAGTTCGGCTATCGGTTTGCCGTCGACTTCTACCCTCTGCTCTTCTACCTGACGCTCAAGGGCATGGGATCGCCGCTGCGCCCTATTCACAAGGTCGCGATCGCCCTTGGGGTGGCCGTGAACCTCTGGGGCGTGGTGTGGGAGCGCATGGGGTGGAAGGTGCTCTAAGCGCGCGGGTGTCTATAACGCTTCGCGACGGGGCAACGAAGGGCATGATGCCGCGCTTCACAGCGCCGGAAGCGGTGGGCGCACACAGGGCACCGCAGGACGCCGCGGGGATCATCTTTGACGCGGAGACGTTCGGTGAGGCCTATTTCACTCGGATATCGAACTACGGCGGCAGGTACCAACGGTTCAATCCACCGCACAAGATCAGCGGGTATCTGGCGGAGGTCCGGCGAATTCGCCCGTCGGGCGCCCTACTCGACGTCGGATGCGCGTTTGGGGGATTCCTGGAGCGCGCCCGGGCGCACTACCAGTGCGAGGGACTGGATATCTCGGCGTACGCGCTGGCCGTGGCGCGCCGGCAGGTGCCGGGGATCGTGCTTCACCATGAATCCATCGAAGCGTTTCGCACCGGCCGCACCTACGATGTCGTCACGTGCTTCGACGTCGTCGAGCACGTCCCCGACCTCGACGCCGCGCTGGCACGGCTGCGCGCGCTGCTGGCGCCGGCGGGCATCCTGGCGATCGCCGTGCCCGTGTACGACACGCTGCCGGGCCGTCTCTTCGGTCTCGTCGACCGCGATCCCACCCACGTGCACCGGAGGAGTCGAGGCTTCTGGCTCGAGCGGCTCGATCATGCCGGATTGGAGCCCGTCGTCGTGAAAGGAATACTACGCGCGCCGCTGCCCGGCGCCTTTCTCCATCTGATCCGTCCGATGTTTCGGTGGTTCTCGTCGGCCCTCTTCGTCATTTGTGCGCGGCACTAGGCGCGCGCCCGGTTCGTGACCACCCGGTCAGACCCACAGCCTGCGGCCGCGCCGGCGGCGTTCCTCGAAGGCATCTCCGCCGTCCTGCCCGCGTACAACGAAGAAGCCGCGTTGCCCCAGACGATCGCCGGCCTGCGTGCCGTACTCGAGCGCACCGGGCGGCCGTTTGAGATCGTCGTCGTCGACGACGGGAGCGCCGACGGTACGGGCGCCCTGGCAGACGCCCTGGCGCGGAGGGACAGCGCCGTGCGGGCGGTGCACCACCCGCGCAATCTGGGGTACGGCGCGGCGCTGCGCAGCGGTTTTGCCGCCGCCCGCCGTGAATGGATCTTTCTGATGGATGCCGACGGCCAGTTCGACCCCCAAGAGCTGCCGGGATTCCTTGAGGCCGCACGCGCCGCCGACTTCGTCGTCGGCTACCGGCCCGCCCGCGCCGACCCGGGCCATCGGATGCTCTTCGCGAAGATCTGGGCCGGGTTGATGTCGCTGGCGCTGGGCATTCGCGTGCGCGATGTGGATTGCGCCTTTAAATTGATGCGGCGCCGCTACATCGCGGCTATGCCCCTGGAGGCCGGTGGCGCGTTTCTCAGCGCAGAGCTGCTCGCCAGAGCGCGCCGCATGGGCGCCCGAATCGTCGAGCGCCCGGTGCGCCATCTCCCGCGCCGCGCGGGGCGTCAGACCGGCGGCAGCCTCCGCGTGCTGCTGCGCGCATTTTACGAGTTCAGTCGCCTGTGGTGGCGTGTGCGGCGGTTTCGGCCCGTGGCGCCCGTGAAGTGAAGAGGAAGACGAGCGCGGCCACCAGCACGATCACGCCGAGCGCGCTCAGCGCGCGTGTGCCGGCAACCGAGTACAGCGTCGTCTCCACCCAGCCCGGCAGCCTGAATGTCTGGACGTAGGGCCGCGTGTACGCAAAAAGCAGGTTCGTGGCGAACACGACCGACAGTCCGACGTACACCGCGATCATGCGGCGGTCGATAGCGGCTGCGACCGCGAAGAACGGAATGGCCGTCAACAGATACCGTTCGTGTATGCGTGTGGGTAGCACGAACGTGATGAGGACCGAGACCGCAGACGCCAGGATGACCTGCCGCGGGGTGGGATGGTACCAGGCCCATACGGCAACCGCCGCGAGCGCAAGCAGCGTGGCCCCGGTTCCCAGTGCGTAGAGCGGCACGCTCAACCATCGGATGCCGTCGCTCTGCCAGAATCCCTGCGTCGCGCCCCAGAAGTTGAACGCCACGACGCTGCTGTACGGATAGACGCCGAGCGAGACGCGCAGCACGCCGATGAGGCGCAGCGGGCTGAGCCCGAACGGAATGATGATGAGCACGACCGTCGCCAGCGCAGCCAGACCGGCGCCCAGCAGGACATCCCACCGTGGCGGCCCGCTTGCGGGCCGGCTGAGCGTGCGTACGAGATACAGGACCGCCGGGATGACGACCGGGGCGGATTGAGGTTTGATCAGCGAGCCCGCGGCCAGGAGGATGGCCACGACCACCGGCGAGCCCACGTCGAGCAAGGCGATGCCGGTGAGCACGACCAGCGCCCCCACGGCGTCGGCCTGTCCCCAAAAGGCGCTGTTGAAGACGATCCCGGGGTTGAACAGATACGATGCCGACAGCGCGAGCGCGCCGCTCGAGCCGAAGCGCTTGCCCAGTGTGAAGACAAGCCACGCGGTGGCCATGTCGGCGACCGCCGCGGGGAGCTTGAGCGCGAACAGGAACGCCGGATCGTTGAACCGCACGATCTTGTGGAACTCTCCGATGACCCAGAGAACGTACAGATATCCGGGCAGGTAGTCCGCAAAGCCGGCGCCGTAGAACGCCGCCGGCCCTCGTTCGGCGAGGTGATTCGCCCAGGCTTTGAAGGTTCCGATGTCTACCGGGAATCCACCGTAGGGCATGATGACGAAGCGGAGCAGAACCGCCACAGCCGCCAGAGTCCACCAGACCCTGATGTCCCGCTCGGCGGGTTCGACGTCGGCGAGCGTTCCGCCAACACGCGCACCAATGGGGAGGGAGGGGGACTGCGACATCACGAACACCGTTGCGCGGCGGCCGGTCGCACGGCTCTTGCCCCGCTCCCGTTATGACTGACATCTCGCATCCCCTCGATGCCTCCTTGCGCGAGAGCCCGGCGCCGCCGCTGCGGGAATTGCTGGCTGTCTTCGTCGTTGTGCTGGCGATCTACGTCGCGGTCACGCCGCGTCCGCACGGATTCTATCACCACTATGTGTACATGGCGAAGGCGTTCCTGGCCGGCCGCGTAGATCTGGTCGGCATTCCCGCGCACTACCACGACGTGATCCATCTCAACGGGAAAGTGTATGCCCCGTTCCAGCCGCTTCCAGCCGTGCTCGTCATGCCCCTGGTGGCGCTGCGGGGGGATGCGGCGCACCCCGGCCGGATGGGCCAGGTCATCGCGGCGGCCGCCGTCGCGGTCTTTGTCGGTGCCCTGGGCCGGCTGGGACGACCGCGTCCGGTGCGCCTCTTCACGGGCGTTGCGCTCGGCCTCGGTAGCATCCTGTGGTCGGCGACCGCGATCGGCTCAACCTGGTTCTTCGCGCATACCGTCGTCACGCTGATGCTCGTCCTGGTCATCTGGGAACTGGCCGGAGCAGCGCGCGGGTGGCTGGTGGGGCTCTTGCTCGCCGGTGCCTGGCTTGCCCGGGCGACCCTGCTGCCCGCCATCCCCGCGGTTGCGGTGCTGCTGCTCCTTCGCCATCGCACGGTCCGCCCGCTGATCGGCTTTGGACTGGCCTCGGCTGCCGGCCTGGCAGTGCTCGCGGCATACAACTACGCGCGGTTCGGCACTCCGTGGGAAGCCGGCTATGGAATGCTCTCGCTCGCCCTCCCCAGCGCGATCACCGTCGGTCAGACAGGATATGTCGGACTCGAGTACATCCCACGGCACTTGCACACGATGCTGTTCCGCGCGCCGGTGCTGCTGGATTCATGGCCGTTCCTCAAGCCCGACCCCAATGGGATGGCGCTCATCTTCACCAGCCCCATCATCGTCCGCGTGCTCTTCGCAAAATACCGAGCCCGCGCGCTTGCCTGGCTGCTGCCGATCGCCGCGGTAGCGGGACCGACGCTCATCTTCTTCTCGACCGGCTGGATTCAATTCGGCTATCGGTACAGCCTCGACTGGTGGCCGTTTGCCCTCGTTCTGCTCGCCTGTGCGCTGCGTGAGCGGCCCGCGGCCGTCGACTGGGCGCTGCTGGCCGCAGCCGTTGCCATGAACGCGCTTGGAGTGTACTGGGTACGTGCGCTTGGGTGGTGAGTTACACGCCCCGTCTACCCCGCCGTGCTTTCGGGCACTCTTCTGGCGAGGGGGTGCGGCTTGGCCGACGAGGCAGACGAGCGCACACTTAGCCTCCCTATTGTATCTGTAGAGAGGCTCGGCTTCGTGCGCGAGAGGGAAAACCCACGCGAACTTCCCGACGATCTCCACGCGGCGTTCGAGGAAGAGTACTTCGCGTCCCCCCTGGCGTACGGCGGGCAATACGATCGGGCTAATCCTCCCCGAAAGCTGGCCTCCTATCTCGCCGAGGTGCGCGAGGCGAAGCCTGGTGGGCGGCTGCTCGACGTCGGGTGCGCGTTCGGTCGCTTTCTGGAAGTGGCGCAGGCACATTACCGATGCGAAGGGCTGGACGTCTCGAGATACGCGCTGGAGCATGCGCGCCTGCGGCTGCCCGCGGTGCCCCTGCACCATGGACCGATCGAGGAGTTCGTGACCGACCGGCGCTACGACATCGTCACCTGCTTCGACATGCTCGAGCACGTGCCCCGGGTAGATCTGGCGCTGCGGCGGCTGCGCGATGTGCTGGCCCCGGACGGAGTGATGGTGCTTGTGATCCCCGTCTACGACGGCCTGATGGGGCGGGCAGTGGGTCTGATCGATCGCGATCCCACGCATCTGCACCGGTGGGCCCGGCAAGACTGGGTCGAGCACTTTGAGGCGACGGGCCTGGCCGTCCGCCGGATGAAAGGGATCGTCCGGGTTCCGCTGCCCGGGTATTTCCTGCACAGGGTCAGCGAGTGCGCGCGCAGGTGGGCGGCCGTGATCCTGGTGACCTGCGGCGTCGCAGACGAAGGGAGATCGTGATGAGCATGGTCTGGAGGTGGAGGGAGGCCGCGCGCCGGGGCGAGCGGGCCTTCTCGCTACTGGAAGTCGTCGTCGCGCTCGCCATCCTGGCGATGTCCATCCTGTTCATCACGCGCGCCTTTCTCATTCTGCTGCAGCAAACTAACAAGGGCGGGAATGTGACGGTGGCCAGCGCGCTCGCGGTGCGTCGGCTCGAGCAGATCCGCGGGCGTCCGGAGTCGCAGAGCAACGACACCGGATGGGTGCAGAACTACGACGCCATCGCCGCCGAGGCGCCGACCGCGTTCCCCGCTCCGTATGCCAACTACACGTACGAGGTCTTCATTAACCAGGTGACGACCACACCCGCCTCGCCCGCATGGCTGACGGGGCTGCCGCTGCATCCCAATAACATCAAGTGGATCACCGTACGCGTCACCCATCAGGGACAGACCCTGGCCCAGGTGAGCTCGAGCGTGATCCGCAACATGTACTGGCGGCCATAGTGTTGGCGATGCGCGCGCGACTCCGCAGGTGGCTGGGCCGGCTCCTCCCCGACCTGGGAGCGGATCCCCGCGGGGTGACGGTCCTCGAGATTCTCATCGCGATGGCGATACTCGTGGTCGCCCTGGTCGCCCTCTACGGGCTGGTCAGCAACGCGGTCCGGTCGTTCAGCGTAGGCGAGGATTTTCTCGAGGTGCAGCAGAACGCGCGTGTAGCGCTGGAGAAGTTCGAGGAAGAGGCACGGTGGACGACGGGACTGGTGACCGCGGCCGACTACAACGCCCGGCTCCCCGTGACCTCCCACCCGGTCTGCACCCCGGAGCTGTGTCCAGACCGGGTGATCTTCAACATCTCGCGGGCCAATCCGATCATCCAGGACTGCACGTACTACGTCTTGTACAGGCGCAAGCCCACCGATGAGTTCGTCCGCGAGGTCAAACCCGACCCCGGGCAGGGACCGCCGTACGGCGTCCCATTGTCGAAGTGCGAGTATTCCAGCGAAAACGCGATGGCCGCGTATGTGACCCAGATGGTCTTCCATTACTGCAATGGCGCTAACCCGCCGGTGTGCACCAATCCGCCGCCCAACGACTATGGCAGCGTTGCGTTCGCGCAAGTCGTGCGGGTGGACGGCGATATCACCGTGACCAAGGTCAGCGGTGGCGTGACGCGGACGCGCTCGGTCGGCACCGACGTGCTCCTGCGCAACGTCGGCGCCGCGGGCGGGGCCCCAACGCCCACCCCGGCTCCAACCTCACCCCCACGGCCGACGTCCACCAGGCCGTTCCTGACGCCGACCGAGACGCCCACGGAGACCGAGACCGTGACCCCGACGGCGACCTTCACGATCACACCGACCGCGACCGAGACGCCGACGGAAACGGTCACCGAGACACCTACGGCCACCGTCACCCCCACCGAGACCGCCACCGTGACGCCGACCGCGACGGTGACGGCGACCGCGACCGTGACGCCCACCGAGACCGCCACCGTGACGCCGACCGCCACGCGGACGCCCACCGCGACGGTGACGCCGACAGCCACCGCGACGGTGACGCCGACGGCGACCGTCACCCCAACGGAGACCGCGACGCCGACCGAGACACCGACGATGACGCCGACGGCGACCGAGACCTTCGGAAAGTAGCCGGCATGCCGGCCGATAGGTAAGGACGAAAGGCCAGTCAGAACCAATCAGGAGGGCATCAAAGATGAGACCGCTCTACAGAATCCTCCACGCCGAGCGGGGCGTCGCCCTCATGACTATAATGGTCGCCGTCTTCATCCTCACAATCGTCGTCGCCGCGATGGCCATCGCCACCATGGGTGAGACCACGCTTTCCTTCGACCAGCTCCGCGGCCAGCAGGCCGTTGGGGTGGCCGAGGCGGGCGCCTACCGCGCGCTGGCGGAGTTGCGCCGGCGTGTCACGGTCGACCTCGATGCCAAGATCCGCGTGTCGGGGATCACCGAGTCTGCCATGCAGGACATCTGCAACGGGGCCGCGAGCTACGAGAGGCTCAACGTCATCACGGACTACGCCTATCCGGGGGGCACGAGCGACTGGGTGTTCAACCCGGGAGTGGCGACGCTCAACATCGGCACGGCGGGTTCGAGGATCGCCGTGAATGACTCCGTCAGCGGAGACCTTATCGGCGACTTCTACGCGCAGATCATCGTCCGGTGGTCCGGCGCGCCGTCCACCTGCAACTCCGGGCCCAACGTGCCCGACCAGTTCACCGTCTGGTTCGACTACGCGATCTTCGCGGTCGGCCGGTCCGGCAACGCGACCCGCACCGTCTGCCTGCGCAGCCCTTTTGGCGACCGGTGCCCGGACTGGGTGGCCGGCGGCGGCGCCTGGCAGGGCAGCTGGACCATCACCAGTGGGGCATACCGGGGGTGGCCCGTGCTGGTCGAGCAGGCCTCCTACTCGCAGTGGGCGCTGATGCTCTTCAACCTGGGTGGCGTCTGGCTGTACACCGGGACACAAATCTACGGGCCGGTGCACTCCAACACCAACCTCCAGATCGGCACGAATCCCATTCTCAACGACGTCGTGACGACCGTGAATCCGCAGATGCGCTTCCTGAATTGCTACGCCCCGGTGTGGATCACGATTCCCAACACCAGCGACCTCGATGTGACCAACAATACGCTGCGGACCAGCGGGTGCGACAACACCAACTACACCGACCCCCTGTTGCGCACGTTCCAGGGCGCAAACGTCACCGGCGGGGTGGCGCCCATCTCCGCACCAACCAGTGTCAACCCGTCGCGGGTCGCGGTCGGCCTCGGGTCGCCGAGTGACCCGACGGATGCGACCGATGCCGACGTGGCCAACAACACGACGGCGCTGACCAACGGGCTCCTCAGCATCCCTGACGGCCTCTATGTCATGGACGAGTGCGGCTCTGCCCTGTGCGGCGGGATCTACGTCAAGGGCAACGTGTCCCAGATGAACCTAGCCCTCGAGAGTGGCGACCAGGTTCTGTACGTGACGGTCCCCTCCGCCACGGGCAGCCCGACGGACATGAAGATCATCATCAACCCGACCACGCGGGCGGTGCAGCTGCGCTGGGGAGCGAACTGGGTCGACTTTGTGGACTATCCGGCCAACACGTACAACGGCGTGTTCTATATCAATGGTGCCATCACATCGATCTCTGACCTGGTGAACCCCGGTGGGTTGTGGGGGATTCTCCACAGCAACATGCGCATGACGATCGCCACGAGCGGCGAGATGCGCATCACCGACCATCTGGTGTACTCCGCGCCGCCCGCCGGCCCAGGGCACAACACGGTCAACGTGCTGGGTCTGTGGTCGCGGACCGGCAACATCACGGTTCACGGCGAGGTGACCCCCAACGACCTCTATATCGACGCGGCCGTGCTCTCTCCGGCAGGGCGATTCTGGGTCGAAGGCTGGGATACGCTGCCGCTCAAAGGGTACCTGTACTTTCTGGGCGGCACGGTCCAGGATACGTTCGGCGCATGGGGCGGCTTCAACCCCGACACCGGATACGCGCGTAGCATGATCTACGACTGGCGGCTGCGTAGCAACGTCTCGCCGCCGTTCTTCCCGCAGACCGACGTCTACACGGCGGTGCGCATCCCCAATCCGAACGTGGTCTTTGCGTTCGGCGACGAGCTCTACAACAGACCGCTCTGGGAGGAGATGGTCGGGCTGTGATGGGCCGCACCACAGCCCGACCATGCGCCCGCCGCCGGCCTGACCGGAGCCAGGTGGGGCTCACGCTCCTCGAAGCGGTGGTCGGACTCGCCATCGTCGCGGTGCTGCTGGCCATCGCGGCCAACGGATGGAGCGTCCTGACCAGCAGGCGCCTGACCAACCAGGCGCGCAAGATCGCCTCCGATCTACGCATGATCGAGCAGCGCGCCCGGACCGAACGCACGTGCTACCGCATCGTCTTCAGTCCGACCGGTGAGACGTACAACATTCAGCAGTACACCGGTAACGTCATCCCCGCGCCGTCGGGGGGCGGCGACCAGTGCCCCGATGCCTGGTCCGCGGCGCTGGCGTTCAAGGAGGAGGCCGCCGACACCGTGTCCCGCCGGATGCCACCGCGCACCGACCTTGTTTCGACGACCTTCACCGGGAATACCGTGACATTTAGCCCGACCGGCAACCCCAATGGGGGCACCATTACGATCGAGGGTCTGTCCGGGCAGCAGAAGCAGATCATCGTCGACGTGATCGGCCGGGTACGCATCTCGCCCTAGGGCGGAGACGGCAGGGTTTTCGTCTAAAATTCCGAAGACGTGTGCAATAACCTGACGTGGGGCTGAGGTCTGGCCCCGCGACTCCACGAAAGGAGGTCGTAAGCGAGACGACGATGGGACTCTTCTCTGCTTCCCCCCAAGCCCACGTGGGCATCGACATCGGAAGCGACACACTCAAGGTCGTCGAACTCGCGGGATCGTACCGGACCGGCTTCCGGCTGACACACATGGGCAGCGCTCCAAGCCCGCCGGCGGTGTTCCGGGACGGCGTGCCGGTGGCGCCCGAGGAACTGGGCAGCCACGTCCGAGCGTTGCTCGATCGCAGCGGAATCAAGATGGACCGCGCCATCATGGCGGTCGGCGGTCAGGCGGTGACGGTGCGCGAAGTGCGCGTGCCGCCGATGACCAAGCAGGAGCTCACCGCCGCCGTGCGCTACGAAGCCGAGCGCTATCTCCCCTACAATATCAAGGAAGTATACATGGACTACCAGGTCCTCGGCGAGACCACCGAAGAAGGCCGCAAGATGCTCGATGTCATCGTGGTGGCCGCACGCCAGGACGTGGTCGATCAGATCGTCTCGGTCGCCGACGCCGCGCGCCTTCAAGTGCGCATCCTCGATGTCGAGTCGTTCGCACTGCTGCGGTCGGTGGTTCCGACCACCGCCAACGGTCAGACCACCGCGATCGTGGATTTCGGCGCCGAGGCCTCCGATATCCTCATCACCGAAGGCACGCGGCTGCGCTTCACACGCAACATCCCCATCGGGGGCGCGGCCCTGCTGGCGGCGGTCCGCGAGGCCATGGAGGTCGACGCGGCGACCGCCCGAAGCCTGCTCGAAGAGAAGGGTGAGGTGCTGGAAGAAGGCCGGACGTCCGCGGATCACGCCACCGAGCGCCTGCACGACATCATTGCACCGCACATCGGCGACCTGGTGACCGAGATCCGGCGGTCACTCGACTACTATCAGACACGCTCCCGGGCGGCCGTGGTGAACCAGATCCTCCTGGCGGGGGGTCTCGCACGCCTGAAGAATCTCGACAAGGCGATCGGCGCCGAGCTCGGGCTCAACACCGCAGTGGCGTCGCCGTTCATCAACGTGAGCGCGAGCGGGACAGGGATTCCACAGGACCGTGTCACCGCGGCGGGGTCAACGATGGCCG
>JBOGSE010000160.1:0-2396 GCA_050694895.1 bacterium
GCCGGTCTCGCGTCAGGGGGTCGAGCGCCCCGAAGGGTTCGTCGAGGAGCATGATGCGCGGTTCGGCGGCGAGGGCGCGCGCGACGGCCACGCGCTGCGCCTGCCCTCCCGACAGCTCGTCGGGCCGACGCGATCGGAACGCGGTGGGCTCGAGCTCGACGAGCTCGAGGAGCGTGTCGACGCGCTTCTGAATCCGTGACGGTTCCCAGGCGAGGAGCGACGGCGTGACCCCGACGTTCTCCGCGACCGTCATGTGTGGGAAGAGGCCGATGCGCTGAAAGACGTAGCCGATGCGCCGCCGGAGCACGTGCGGCTCCGACTTCGAGACGTCCTCACCGTCGACGAGGATGGTGCCGGAGGTTGGCTCGATGAGCCGATTGACCATCTTGAGCGTGGTCGTCTTGCCGGAGCCGGATCCGCCGAGCAAGACGAGAAGCTCGCCGGGCTCCACGCGGAGCGACACGGCGTCGACGGCAACGGCGTCGCCAAACCGCCGGGAGATACCTGAGAGCTCGATCACGAAGGCACAGGTTGATCGTCAGCGCGTGTCGTGCCGTTCGTCTCGAGCAGACCGCGCAGGTAATCCCGCGTCTCGCGGGCGGCCTCGGCGAGCTCTGCCCCGACGCGCCCGCGGATGCCGCTGGGAATCGCGCTGCGATCGAGATCGACGCCGAGGTAGCGCTCGACCAGCGGCATCAGCTCCGACGGCGCGGGGCGATGACGGAAGTACAGATCGATCACCGGCCCGCGGTAGCCTTTCGCCGCGCAGGCGGCGAGGTAGATCTTCACCTCGTCGCTGTGGCCGATGCACTCGAATGGACGTGCGCCACGGACGCCGAGGAGCTGGGCGAAAGCAGGTACGCGGGAAGGCGACTCGAGGAGCGCGTCGGTGCCGAACGTCGCGCGCACCCGCTCGCGCGGAAGGAACGCCGCAAAGCCGAGCCACACGTAGAGGCACTTCGGGCACTCGAGGCACCACGGCTTTCGGACATTGCACGAGTGCGTGAAAGGAACATCCTCGAGGTGCCTCCGCGTCAACCCGAAAACGACGACGTCGTAGATGGGTTTGAGCAGACTGTAGTAGCGAACATCCTCGAGGAGCGATCGTTGGATGTAACGGTTGAGGAGGGACTCGGCCTCGTATGACTTGCCCCACTGGTGGTTCACGTCCTCGCCCGTCGCAGGCCAGATTACCTGACCCATGTCGGCGCTGCGTTCGTGGCAGAGGCACAGGCCTCGGTACCCGTGCTGGAGCGCGACGGGCAGCGCGCCGAAGACCGAGCTGGGCGTCTCCGCGGCGGCGAGCGTCGTCAGCCCGAGCTCGGGGTGGAGCTCTAACACGGGCGAGTCCAGGAAATCGTCGAACACCCACTGGCGGAGGCGCCGCCTTGGCCGGCAGCGCTGGACGAGCGCGTCGACCCGCGCGTGTTGTGGCTCCGCCCGGCCGTAGATCGACGAGGAGTAGACGAACGCGTCGTAGGGAGTCGCCGTGCGCTCGAGTAGTCGCATGGCCACGAGGCTGTCCTTACCCCCGCCGCAGAAGGCGAGCGTGTCCACCTCGGGTCGTCCGGGCGACGCGCGGGCGGGCCGGATCGGTAGCGCCCCGGCGACGCCCCGTGCACGGCCCGAAAACCCGGGCCCATCGTACGACGGGTCATCATGCTCGTAGCGCCACTGCGCCCATACCTTCCTGAAAACGGTCCGCCAGAGCTCCTCGAGCTCGGGCGTGAGGAAGCGCGCGTAGTCGCCGAGGTCGATCCGATCGGGCCGGAGGCTACAGAGCTTGTTGATCTCGAAGAGCGCGCTGTGAAAGACCAGCCTCTGGACGTCTTCTTCGGAGCATTGGGCCGCGAGGTCGTGAAAGTCGACGTCCTCGTACCAGTACGTGGTCGAGAACGTCAGACCATCCACCCCAAACCGAAAGAAGACCGCGCGCCGCGCGACCTCGATGCTCCTCAGGGTGATCCCACCGCCGCGTCGCATTCCTCACCGGGGCATAGATTTTTTCAGCGTGCCTTCTTTGAATTTGGTAATGAAGTTTCGGCTGGTATGTGCCTGCGGCCAGAGACCGCTGGGAAGAAAAACGCTCTTTGCCGTCGAAACGAACAGTACTGATGGACCTGGGAATTGTCAATCCCGCGAGTCTCGGTCCAGAATCGGGGAATTTTTCGGGCCATTGCATCCTCGGCGCGCCGCCGAGGGCGGGGGACGAGGGCGGCCAAGCGTTGCACGAACTCGAGTGGTGACATCACTATATGGGTCGTGCCATCCTGGTAGGGGGTTGACGGCGCAGGAAGATGGAGACTTTGAAACAGTTGAAACCGATCGTGTGTCCGGTGTGCAAGGGGGAAAACCCGCCGGATGCGGTTTTTTGCGGAAATCCGCACTGCCGGAAA
>JBOGSE010000161.1:0-2392 GCA_050694895.1 bacterium
AGGAATGCGGCAGCATGCGGGCGATCGAATCCCGGAACGGCGTGGCCTTCGGGTCCGCCCGCCACACGGCCAGGTTGCCGTACGCTCGCAGCGGGGAAGCGACGTAGCCCAGCATCGCGTTGATCCACCGCCCATACTGCACGTCCTCCATCATGAACCGCAGGAACTCCTTCGCGGCATTCGGGTATCTCGTGTACGAGAAGATATACGCCTGGCTCATCAAGTGTAGCTCGGTCGGCCGTCCCACCGGACCGATCGGCATGGCGGCATGATTCATGTCGCGTGCTACTTCCGGGAAGTCGTTCCGCGCCGCGAAGTAGATGCTGATCCCGTTGTTCGTCATCGACACCTCGCCGGCGAGGAAGGCCCGGTTGTTGTGCGGATCGAGCCAGCCCGCGACGCCCGGGATCATCGTCTCATAGAGCTGCCGTCCGTACTCGAGGGCGTTGACGACTTCGGGCGAGTTGATCGTGATTGTCTTGTTGTCCGGGGCAACGGTCCTCCCGCCGAATGCCCAGATGAGCCAGTGTACCCAGACGTTCCCGTCGCCGACCGCTTTGCCAAGCGCGAACCCGGTGGGATGGTTGCGGGCCCTGAGGGCCCGCGCCAGGCGCAGAAACTCGTCCGTGGTCCTGGGAAACTTCGCAGGATCCGGATCGAAGCCGGCCTCTTTGACCCAGGACTCCCGATAGTTGATCTGCGTCCCGGGTGCACCGATGGGCAGGCCGATCCACTGGTTCGTGTCCGCGCTGAAGCCGTACGCCCGCGGCGTGTCATACCAGCCGCCGTACTTGCGCCCGATGTACTCGGCCAGGTCCGTGACCGGCACCAGCTTGCTCGGCCACAGATGGGGTTCGTCAAAGAACCCGATGACGATGTCGGGACCGGCCCCGACATTGGCCGCCGCCGCCGCTTTGGGCTGGACATCGGTCCAGGTCTCGTTGTCCACCTGCACCGCCACGCCCGTGCGCCTGGTGAACTCCGCAGCATTCTGCAGGAATGTCGGCTGATCGGTGCTGACAAACTGCGACCACCGCAGCACGCGCAGGCTCGCGCCGCGCTCTACCGGGAACGACATGCTCATTTCGGGGTTGTAGGACCCTGCCGGAAGCTGGGCGGCTGCCTTCTCCAACCACCCGCTCAGCGCGAGGTTGGTCAGGGCCGTGCCCGCGAGGCCCGCGGCTCCGGCCTTCAGTAAGCGTCGCCGCGTCCAGCCGTTTGGCTGCTCTCCGCCTGTCGCCCTCTCATCCTCCTCCATCGTCTTCCTCCCCTCTCTGGTCTTGCCGACGGCTTGCTTCTACGGGTGAGCCCGGAATCCCCCGCTTATCACGGCAGAACGTCGATGCGCTTGCCTTCTGACGGAGGCGTCGTCGTGCCGATTCGCGCGATCGTCTCGACGCCCCTGGCGCGCAGGGCGCCTTCGAGGGCAGCGGCTCGATTGGTTTCTACGGCCATCAACAGGCCCCCTGATGTCTGCGCGTCGGCGAGCAGCAGCCGCGTGGTTTCGTCGATCTCCGGCGCCCACTGGACTTTGTCGGCCAGCCACTCGAGATTCCGCGCCGTCCCGCCGGCGATCGCGCCCTGCGTCGCTAGAGATCGTGCACCGTCGAGCACCGGGACCGCCGCGACCGAGATGCGCGCGCCGATGCCGCTCGCCGCGACCATCTCGTACAGATGCCCCAGCAATCCAAAGCCGGTGACGTCGGTGCTCGCGTGTACCCCGACCTCCTGCATCGCCTCGGATGCCGCGCGGTTGAGCGTGCCCATCACGCGCACGGCCTCGGCGGCCACATGCGGCGGGGTCTTTTCCTGCTTGATACCTGTGGTGATGACCCCGATGCCGAGCGGCTTCGTCAGGAAGAGGACATCGCCGGGCCGGGCGCCTGCGTTAGAGACAAACTTCTTGGGATGCACCAGGCCAGTGACCGCAAGCCCATACTTCGGTTCGGGATCGTCGATGGAGTGCCCGCCGACGATCAGCACGCCGGCCTCCGTGGCTTTGTCCGCGCCGCCGCGGAGGATCTCCGCCAGAATGTCCAAGGGCAGTTTGCGCGGAAACCCGGCGATGTTGAGGGCGAGCAGGGGCCTTCCGCCCTTGGCGTAGACATCCGAAAGGGCGTTGGCGGCGGCGATCTGCCCGAACGCATACGGGTCGTCCACGATCGGCGTGAACACGTCCACGGTCTGGACGAGGGCGACCTCGTCGCTCAGCCGATAGACGGCCGCGTCGTCGTCGGTCCCGATCCCGAGCAGCAGGTTCGGGTCGCTGGGTTTCGGAAGGTGGCGCAGCACGTGCGCCAGTTCGGCCGGCGACAGCTTCGACGCTCAGCCGGCGCAGGCGACCATCGACGTGAGGCGGATGCGCTCGCGGTCGGTCACGGCGGCACCTCCC
>JBOGSE010000162.1:0-1231 GCA_050694895.1 bacterium
TCGTCAACGTGCGCCTGACGGGCCAGCTACCGCCGTGGTCCACGGCCAAGGACGTCATGCTCGAGCTGCTGCGCCGTCTGACGGTGCGCGGCGGCAAGAACAAACTGCTCGAGTTTACCGGCCCCGGCATCAAGAGCCTCAACGCCCAGCAGCGGGTCACGATCACCAACATGATGATCGAGCTCGGCGCAACCACCGGGATCTTTCCGTCCGACGATGTCACCCGCGACTTCTACCGCCGCGTCGGTCGGCCGAACGACTGGCGGGAAGTGCTCCCCGACGCGGACGCCGCGTATAACGAAGCGATCGAGATCGACCTCTCGAAGATCGAACCGCTCATTGCGCTCCCCAGTCTTCCAGACAAGGTCGTCCCCGTACGCGAAGCCGAGGGGACAAAGATCAATCAAGTGATGGTGGGGTCGTGCACCAACGGATCGTACACCGATCTGCAGGCCGTGGCGAAGATCGTGCGCGGACAGCGCGTGCACCCCGACGTGTTCTTCTTCATCCACCCCAGCAGCCGCCAGGCGCTGGAGGTGATGTCAAAGGAGGGTCTTGTCACAGACCTGATTTCGGCCGGCGTCAATGTCGCCGAACCGACCTGCGGGGCCTGCATCGGATTTGGACACGTGCCTGCCCCCGGGACGAAGAGCCTGAGGGCGATCAACCGCAACTTCAAGGGACGGTCTGGTCTGTCCGAGGATCAGGTCTATCTGGCCAGCGCCGAAACCGCCGCGGCGACGGCACTGCGCGGCGTCGTCACCGACCCTCGACGTCTGGAGCGGGAAATGGGCATCCGCGCGCCGTCTGCTGAGATCCCCACGATGACCCAGGACAATCCTCTCTTGATCGCCCCCGATCCGCCCGAACAGGCCACCGCTCTCGAGGTCGATCGCGGCAAGAACATCGTCCCGGCGCCGGTCAAAGGTCCGTTGGCCGAGTCACTGGCTGGAGAGGTCCTCATCAAGCTGGGGGACGACATCACCACCGACCACATCATGCCGGCGGGCGCGGAGATCGTAGCGTACCGCTCGAACATCCCGAAGATCAGCGAGTATGTCTTCCACCGCGTTGATCCCACGTTCGCGGAGCGGGCCAAGAAATCCCCGGGCGGCTTTGTCGTTGGGGGCGAGAACTACGGCCAGGGGTCGAGCCGCGAGCACGCGGCGATGGCTCCGATGTTCCTGGGCATCACCGGCGTGTTCGCCAAGACCTTTCCCCGCATCCACCA
>JBOGSE010000163.1:0-1061 GCA_050694895.1 bacterium
GATGCGGTGGAAGTTGCTGATGTCGCCGACCGTGGTGACGCATTCGACGGCTTCGACGCCCGCAAACGCCGCGGCCAGATGAATGTGGACTTCCGGAAAGTAGTGCGGAATCACTCTCAACCCCCACGTCACGCCCAGCGCGTGGACCTTCATCCATTCACTAATCCCCCCGACCACGGTCGCATCAGGACGGAGGATCGCTCCACCGGCGACAAGCTCGCGGAATGCCCCGCGCTCGTAGAGTGTCTCCCCGGCGGCGATGGGCACAGCCGATTCTGCGACCAGGGCCGCGAGACCCGCGCGGTCTTCGGCCGGCAGGGGCTCCTCGATGAAGGCCACATTCAGGTCCGCTAGGACGCGGGCGTGAGCGGCCGCCACCGTGTGATCGGTCCAGGCGCCGTTGACGTCGAGGGCGATCCCAATGTCAGGCCCCAACGCTTGCCGCACCGCGCGCACGCGCTCGAGATCCTCGGCAAACGGCACGGCTCCCCCCATCATCTTGATCGTGCGAAATCCCTGCTCACTCATCAGCGTAGCCTCACGTACATCGTCCGCGAGGGAGCGGCCGGGCGTGTAGTACATCCCGGCCATGAGCACCGGGACTTCCGTGCGGTATCCGCCCAACAACCTGTGCAAAGGAAGTCCGGCCACCTGGCCTTTGATATCCCACAGAGCGATATCGATGGCACTCAGCGCGCGCATGATGGTCCCGCGCGTAGGGCCGGAGTCCTGGGCCGCCATGCGCTCCCAGAGACGCTCGGTCGCCAGGGGATCTTCACCATCGAGCAGTGACTGCAACCGATTCGCCACGCCCGCCAGGTCCGCGTCGCGGGTGAAGCTCCAGCCCACCCCGCGCAGGCCGTTATCGGTGTCAATGGCGACCAGGAGATACTCGCGCTCGGCGATGCGCAATCCCCCACCCACGATCACCGGAGTCTCCAGGGGGATCCGCAGGGTAGCCGCCCGGACCGTCTGGATACGCATCCCGTGCTTCAGAGGCGTCACTCAGTGTGTGATGCCGAGCAGCGAAAGGCTGTCGCGATGGATGATCGCCTCGAGCG
>JBOGSE010000164.1:0-19834 GCA_050694895.1 bacterium
CCATGGCATCACGATGCTCGTGTGGTAGCCGCGCTCGGTATGGAAGTCCCGGCTGGTCACCAGGAGATGGCGTTCCAGGAGTAGCCTGGCGGGACGGGCCTGACGGGTCGGTGGACCCCAGCGATCCATGCGCACCTGACCTGTCGTCTCGACCCGCTCGAGCAGCTGCCGCGCAAGCAGAGAGAGCTGCCGCAAAGCCTGCTGTCGCCGGTTGGCGTCGCTCGCGATCCGCGCGATGGCCGGCCCGAGGGAAGAGTCTATCAGCGTTTCCTTTCCAAGAATCAGGGGGACGGCAAGCAGGTCACGGCTCGTGAGTCGATGCGTGATGCCATGGATCCGGTAGACCTCGGGATCGCCCATCCAGCTGCCGCGGATGTGCCGGCCGACGATCGATTCGGTGATCAAGGGCAGGCCTGAGCGTCCCGAGGCCATGACCATACGACGTTCCTTCACGAATGCTGCGGCCTGGCGGACCGTGCGCAGTGGGCGGGACGGCCCCAGGCGGAAGAGCCTGGCCCGCAGCGCCAGTAGCGCTCTCAATCGCCCGGCGGGTTCTGCCATGATGCGGGTCTCGGCACCGGTTCCGTCATGCCTGACAGCCAGGCTCGCGCCGCCCGCGGAGAACGCAGGCGGACGACCGTCAGATGGGCGTATTCGACCTGCGCGAAGAGCGCCTCGTATGCCC
Source organism: bacterium (assembly GCA_050694895.1). Classification (GTDB taxonomy): domain Bacteria; phylum Sysuimicrobiota; class Sysuimicrobiia; order Sysuimicrobiales; family Humicultoraceae; genus JBQTJP01. The sequence continues at coordinate 686 of JBOGSE010000164.1, forward strand.
GGCGCCTCGCCTTGAACGTGCGAAGCGCATACCACAAGAGAGACTCTCTGCTGAAGAGGGCCACACGCCACCTTTCCCGGTTACCGCTCCAAAGCTGCTCTCGCGTGACGATCCGCATGAGCGTCCGCCGGACCAGCCGCCAGAGGATCACCGATAACGACAGGTCATGCGAGCGCGTCCTCTTCGACGAAGGGGACGCCCAGACGCTGGGCGAGCTGGCGCGCCAGGGTCGTCTTGCCGGAGCCGGTGGTCCCCACCACCGCGATACGCCGCATCGGGTTCCCGTGGGATTATACCGTCGGCAGCCCACCGCTGCGCCGGGTGTTCCTTCACCCCCGGGGCGTGCTGTGCTATACTACCCAGGACTTGCCGCGGCGCAGGGCGGTTCCAGCGACCGGAGGGCTCCCGCAAAGTCGTCCGCGATTTTGCGGGATTTCTGTGCGGACGCGATTCCGCCGCCCGGGTCCGGCAATTCTAGAACGCACGCGTTCCGACCTACCGAGGGTGCCTGTCCGACAAGCGCAGGTCTCGGCTGCATGTGGGGATGAGGAGCGCGGAGGATAAAACCACGGGAGACCGGCGGGCGCCGGGATCTCAGAGGAGGCAACCGGTTGCCAGTTGTCACGATGAAGCAGTTATTGGAGGCGGGGGTCCACTTCGGGCATCAGACCCGTCGGTGGAATCCCAAGATGTCCCGCTTCATCTTCACCGAGCGCAACGGTATCCACATCATCGACCTCCAGAAGAGCGTGCCGCTGATCGAGGAGGCGTACCGATTCGTGCGCGATGCGGTGGCCGACGGCGGCGAGATCCTCTTCGTCGGCACCAAGAAGCAGGCCCAGGACGCCATTAAAGAGGAAGCAATGCGGGCCGGCCAGCCCTACGTCAACCAGCGGTGGCTCGGCGGGATGCTGACGAATTTCCAGACGATCCGCAAGCGCGTCGAGCGGCTGCGCGAGATCGAGGACATGCGGCACCGCGGCGTCATGGATGTGCTTCCCAAACGCGAGCAGGCGCGTCTGGCCGAGGAGGCCGCCAAGCTCGAGAAGTTCCTCGGGGGCATCAAGACCATGAACCGGCTGCCGGCGGGCATCTACGTCGTCGACACGCGCAAGGAGCACATTGCGGTCGCCGAGGCCCGGAAGCTCGGGATTCCGGTCGTGGCGATTCTGGACACAAACTGCGATCCCGATGAAGTGGATTACGCGATCCCCGGGAACGACGATGCGATCCGGGCGGTGCGCCTGATCACCAACCGCGTCGCGACGGCCTGCATGGAAGGCCTCGAAGAGCGCCGGAAGCACGAGGTGCATGAGGAAGAAGCGCCCGCCGCGATTGCCGAAGCCGGCGACGAGGGCGAGCCGGCGGTTCTTCCGGAAGTCGCCGAGCATGAGTTCGATGGTGCGCGGCCGGCAGAGGGCGGGGTCGAGGAGGTGCGCAGATAGCGTATGGCGGTGACGAGCGAGATGATCAAGACGCTGCGCGCGCGCACGGGAGCCGGCGTGATGGACTGCCGGCGCGCACTCGAGGAGGCCAAGGGCGACATCGATCGGGCCGCCGAGCTGCTGCGCGCCAAGGGGATGGCCGAAGCGGCGAAGCGCTCCGGGCGCACTGCGTCCGAGGGCGTCGTCGAATCCTACGTGCATACCGGTGGACGGCTGGGCGCGCTGGTCGAGCTCAACTGCGAGACCGACTTCGTCGCGCGCACCGATGAGTTCCAGAAGCTCGCGCGGGAGCTGGCCATGCAGATTGCCGCCACCGCGCCGCAGTTCGTCTCGAAGGACGACGTCCCCGCAGACGCCCTCGCGGAACGGCGTGAGGCCATCGCCCGCGACGGCGACGGCGCGGATGTCGATCAGCGGCTTGCGCAGTGGCTCGAAGAGGTCGCGCTGCTCGACCAGCCATACATTCGGGATGCCTCGCGCCAGGTGCGTGACGTGATCGGCGACACCCAGGCGCGGGTTGGCGAGCACATTCAGGTTCGGCGCTTCGCGCGGTTCAAGCTCGGCGACTAGCCAGACGACTATGGACGCCGTCACAACATCCGGTCGACGCCCAGTCTACCAGCGCGTGCTGCTGAAGCTCAGCGGCGAGGCGCTCGGCGGCGATGCCGGCACGGGCAGCGTGGATCCTACCGTGCTCCAGCTGGTGGCCGCGGAAGTACGCGACGTGACCGCGCGCGGTGTGCAGGTCGCCATCGTGGTCGGCGGCGGCAATATCGCGCGCGGCTCCGATCTGTCCCGGCGCCTGGGCATTGAAGAGGTCACCGGCCACACCATGGGGATGCTGGCCACCGTGCTCAACGGTCTTGCCCTCATGGATGTGATGGAGCGCGACGGCCTCGTCGTGCGTGTCATGTCGTCGATCGAGATGCACCAGATCGCCGAGCCCTACATTCGCCGCCGGGCGCTGCGGCACCTCGAGAAGGGCCGGGTCGTCATCTTCGTCGCCGGCACGGGCAGCCCGTATTTCAGCACGGATACCGCGGCCGCGCTGCGGGCGATCGAGATGCAGGCCGACGCGCTCTTGATGGCCAAGAAGGGCGTCTCCGGCGTGTATGACAAGGACCCGCGCAAGCATCCCGATGCGGTAATGTTCACGCATCTCGATCATATGGACATCCTCAACCGCGATCTTCGGGTCATGGACGCGACGGCGGCGGCGCTGTGCAAGGACAACAACATGGACATCGTCGTCTTCGACGTCACGCGTCCCGGCAACATCACCCGCGCCGTCGAGGGTGAGGCGATCGGCACCATCGTGGGAAGTGCTCGCCGATGATCGAGGACGTCATCAACGATGCGAAGGCCCGCATGCAGAAGGCCGTCGAGGCCACCCGGCGGGAGTTCGGCAGCCTGCGGACCGGACGCGCGAGCCCCACGCTGCTGGAGCAGATCAGAGTAGACTACTACAATACCCCGACGCCCCTCATCGCCCTGGCCTCGACGACGGTGCCGGAACCGCGCCTGCTCGTCGTCAAGCCCTACGACAAGAGCACGATGAAAGACATCGAGCGCGCAATTTTAAAGAGCGACCTCGGGCTCGTGCCGTCTTCTGACGGCACGGTCATCCGCATCCCGATTCCGCCTCTGACGGAAGAGCGCCGCAAGGAGCTGGTGAAGATCGCCCGCAAGCACGGTGAGGAAGGGCGTGTCGCGATCCGCAACATCCGGCGAGAAGCCAAGGAGATGCTCGAGCAACTGGAGGAGGACGGGGAGATCTCGGAAGACGACTCGCGACGGGCTCAGGAGCGCCTGCAGCATCTCACCGACGAGACGATCGCGTCACTCGACCGTCTGCTCGAAACCAAAGAACACGAGATCATGGAGGTCTAGATACCGAATGCTCGATGTCCTTGCGCGCGACCTCGAGCAAGCCCGCGCGGCGCTGGAGGCGGCAGGCTATCACGTCGAAGTCGTCGACACCCGCACGCCCCGCCACGTCACGCTGACCGGGAAGCGGCGCGTGCTCCGCCAGCAGGCCACGGATCGCCTGATGCGGCTGGTCGTCACTCACGAACGGTACGTCCCCGCGGGGTAGTCCCCGGGTGGCTCGCTCCAATCCGGTGTCATCCCCGGCGGCCCTCGATCGGCTCCGCATTCCCCATCATGTAGCGATCATCATGGACGGCAACGGCCGGTGGGCGGTCGGCCGCGGCCTGCCGCGCTCGTCCGGTCACCGGGCTGGGCGCGAGGCGATCCGCCGTACGATCGAAGGCTGTCGTGAGATTGGGGTGCACATCCTCACCCTCTTCGCCTTCTCCACGGAGAACTGGCAGCGGCCGGCCGATGAGGTCGAGGCGCTGATGGACCTGCTCCACGAATCGCTCATCCAGGAGGCCGAGGAACTTCATCGATCCGGGATCCGTCTGCGGATGTGGGGTGACCTGGACGCGATTGCGCCGGAGATCCGCCAGGAAATCGCGCGGGTCGAGGGACTGACCCGCGACAATCAGGCGTTGGTGTTGAACCTCGCACTGAACTACGGTGGACGCGCCGAGCTCGCTCACGCGGCGCGGCAGATCGCGGCACGTGTTCGGGCCGGTGAGCTCGTCCCCGACGCGGTGGACGAGGAGACCGTCGCACGCTTCCTCTACGCACCCGACCTGCCGGATCCGGATCTGATCATTCGCACGGGCCGCGAGCACCGGCTGTCGAACTTCCTGCTGTGGCAGGCGGCATACGCAGAGCTCTGTTTTGACGACGTCTACTGGCCAGACTTCGACCGCGAGCATTTGTTTGCGGCGATCGCGGAATATCAGCGGCGGCAGCGACGGTTCGGCGGCACCGCGGGTGACTGAGTCCGCCCGGACCTGGCGTGCGCAGGCGCTGCTCCCACGCGTCGCGACGATCCTGGTCGGCGCACCGCTGCTGATCGCCTTCATCGTGACGGGTGGCTACATCCTGCTGGCCTTCGTGCTGCTGCTCGCCGCCCAGGGAAGCAGGGAGTTCGGACGCCTGGCCGCGGCGGTCGGCCATTCCCCGTCGCCGGTGCTCATCGCCGGAGCGCTGCTCTTCCCGGTGCTCGCGCACGGGCGGCGGTGGGACGCCGCGGGCGCGGTAACCATCGGCATCGTGATCGCCTCCGCGTCCCTGGCGCTCCTGCCGTGGCGGCGCGCCGGTGCGCCCGCGGCCGCCGCGGTGGATACCCTGGGGGCGCTCTATGTCGGCGGGCTGTTCGCCCACCTGATCCTGCTCCGCTCCCAGGCCGGGGTAGCGCCCACCCTCACGCTCCTCGGTGCGATCTGGCTGGGCGATATCGCCGCGTACCTGGTCGGCATCCGGTGGGGACGACGCCCGCTGGCGCCGGCCATCAGTCCGGGAAAGAGCGTCGAGGGGCTGATTGCGGGACTGGCGGTCGCGACCGCCGCGGCGCTGGCGTCCGCCGCCGGGAATGGCTGGCCGCTGCTTCCCGTTGGGCTGATCGGTCTGTGTACCGCCGCGGCCGGAGTGATCGGCGACCTGTTCAAATCCACGATGAAGCGTGCGGCCGGCGTCAAGGACTCCGCCCGCCTGCTGCCCGGGCACGGCGGCGTGCTCGATCGGTTCGATGCCGTGCTTTTCGGGGTGCCGGTTGGGTACTACATGTGGGGATGGCTGCTGTGAAGCCGCCTCCGGTGGAGTAGAATATCGCATGGAGAGGTGAGCGGTGCCCAACGTGCTTGCCGCGATCGCGGCGTTTGGGGCAATGATCTTCTTCCACGAGCTCGGGCATTTCCTGATAGCCCGACGGGCCGGCGTGCGCGTGCATGTCTTCGCGCTGGGATTTGGCCCGCGGCTGCTGAGCTGGCAGCGCGGCGAGACCACGTACGCCCTCAACCTGCTGCCGCTGGGTGGATTCGTCCGGATGGAAGGTGAGGATGACGCCAGGACCGGCGCCGACAGCTTTCGCGCGAAAAGCGTCGGCGCGCGCGCCGCAATCGTCGCCGCCGGCCCGATCATGAATCTCCTCCTCGCCGTGGTGATCCTGGCAATCGCCGCCGCCACCGGTGGCATTCCCAGCGGTGCCAGCACTCGCGTGGGCACCGTCGAAGCGGGATGGCCGGCTCAGGCTGCGGGGGTGCGCTCGGGCGACGTCATTGTGGCAATCGACGGCGTGGCGATGACCAACGGCGACCAGATCATCGAGACCATCCACAAGAGCGCGGGACGTCCGCTGACGCTCACCGTGCGCCGGGGCACGGAGGATCTCACCTTCCCCGTGACGCCGCGCCTCGATGAGGTCAGGGGGGTCGGACGAATCGGGTTCTCCCCGGAGCCGACATGGACCCGGCTGCATCCGGCTCAAGCCTTGGGATGGGGCTTCCAGCGCACCGGTCAGTTTGTCGTCATGCTCGGCGAGGCCATCGGCCGGTTGATCAACGAGGGCCAGTTCTTTGGTAGTCTGGGCGGGCCTGTCGCCGCCGGCAGCATTCTCGTCCAGGCCGCGCGGACCGGAGCGCAGAGCTTCCTTCATATAGCGGCATTCCTGAGCGTGATCATCGGGGTCTTCAACCTGCTCCCCATCCCGGCGCTCGACGGCGGCCGGCTGGCGTTCCTGGCCATCGAGGCCGTTCGCCGGAGGCCGCTCGATCCGCGGCGGGAAGGCCTGGTCCACATGGTGGGGTTCGCCTTTCTGCTGCTGCTGCTGGTTGTGTTGACCTATCAGGATGTCCAGCGCCTGCGATAACCTTTGATGGCACGCGCATGAGGATGCACCGCACACAGACGCGGAAGGTCAGGGTCGGGCGGGTCGAGATCGGCGGGGACGCGCCGGTGAGCGTCCAGTCGATGACGATCACCGATACCCGCGACATCGACGGCACGCTCTCCCAGATCTATCAACTCGCCGCCGAGGGATGCGAGATCGCTCGGGTCGCGGTGCCCGACGCGGACGCCGCGGCGGCGCTCCGCGAGATTAAGCCACGGAGCCCCCTTCCAATCGTTGCCGACATCCATTTCGATCACCGCCTGGCGCTGCTCGCGCTGGAGGCCGGGATAGACAAGCTCCGCATCAACCCCGGAAACATCGGCAGCCGGGAGCGCACGCGCATTGTCGCGCGTGAAGCGAAGGCGCGAGGCGTGCCGATTCGCATCGGCGCCAACATCGGCTCGCTGTCAAAGGCCACCCTGCGAACGTTCGGGCGCCCATGCGCCGAGGCATTGGTGGAGAGCGCCCTCGAGGACGTGGCGGTCCTGGAGGACCTCGATTTTCACGACATCGTCATCTCGGTGAAAGCCTCTGAGGTCCAGATGATGATCGATGCCTACACGATGATCAGCGAGCGGACGCCCTACGCGCTGCATGTTGGGGTGACGGAGGCCGGCACGGCCTGGGCGGGCAGCCTCAAGTCGGCCGTGGGCATCGGCACGGTGCTGGCCCGCGGCATCGGCAATACGATTCGCGTGTCGCTCGCTGCCGATCCCGTCGAGGAGGTGCGCGCCGCGTACGAGATCCTCAAGAGCCTCGGCCTGCGCACCCGCGGCGTGCAGTTCGTCGCCTGTCCATCGTGCGGCCGCGCCGAGGTGGACATCATCCAGATCGCGCAGGAAGTTGAGCGCCGTCTGCGGAGCATTCCGGCCCCCGTGAAGGTCGCGGTGATGGGCTGCGCGGTCAACGGGCCGGGAGAAGCGCGCATGGCCGACGTGGGCATCGCGTGCGGGCGGGGCATGGGATTGATCTTTCAGGATGGGAAGATCGTCGCCAGCCTGCCGGAGGATCAGCTCATCGACGGCCTGATGGACTATGTCTGGAAGGTCGCCCGCGAGCGCTACGGAGTGAACGATCCTGGCAGTGGGGTGTTCGATGCGGCTGGGCCCAACGCGGCTGCACAAGACGCGGCCGCGTTGAGCGCCCCACGGGATGTCGCAGCCGGATTGGGCCTGGGCCCGTGATCCCCTGGTGGGAGACCCTCGGCCGTCTGCTCCTCGCCATGGCGCTTGGAGGGGTGATCGGCTTCGAGCGGGAGAGCGTCGACAAGCCGGCCGGATTCCGTACCCACATCCTCGTCTGTCTCGGAGCGACCCTGTTTGCCCTCGTGTCGCGCGAAGGGTTCTTCGGCTCGGGCGCCGACCCATCGCGTGTGGCGAGCAACATTGTCGTCGGGATCGGCTTTCTCGGCGCCGGGACCATCTGGCGGACCGGCGCGACGGTCCAGGGGCTCACCACCGCCGCGAGCCTCTGGAGCGTTGCGGCCATCGGCACGGCGACGGGGATCGGCTACTATGCCGGCGCGCTCGGCGCCACGGCAATCGTGGTGGGCGTGCTCACCCTGATGAAGCGCGTGGAGGCGCGGTTTCCGCGCCGAGGCATGGGACACTGCGTCGTCCAGATGGTCGATGCACCCGGCCAGCTCGGCCGGATTGGGACGGTGCTTGGTGAGATGGGCGTCAACATCGACAAGGTGGAATTTACGGGCAAAGTCGACACGAAGGTGATCCTCGACATGACGCTGCGACTCCCCTCACGGGTCAAGCGCGGCGAGGTCCTGGTGGCGCTCGGGGACGTGGAGGGCGTGGATTACGCCCGGTGGGAGATCTGAGCGGTCCATGATCCCGCTCCGGGACAGCACGCGCTCGAGCACGGCCCCGGTCGTCGTCTACAGCATCATCGCCGCCTGCATCGGCGTCTTCGTCTACACGGCCGCACTGGGCAGCCGGAGCGCCGAAGCCGCCTTCTTCACGACGTACGGCGCGGTGCCGCGCGCGATCACCCAGGGTCCGTGGCCCGAGGCCTGGCGGGGCCTTCTGACCTCCATCTTCATGCACGGTAGCTGGGCGCATTTGGGCGGCAACATGCTCTACCTGTGGATCTTCGGCGATAACGTTGAAGATGCCATGGGCCACGGCCGGTTTCTCGTGTTCTATCTGATCACGGGTGTGGCCGCGGCGCTGTCCCACGTTGCCGCGCAGCCGGTCTCGCCTGTGCCCCTGGTCGGTGCGAGCGGCGCGATCGCCGGAGTCCTGGGTGCCTACCTGATCCTGTATCCGCGGGCGCGTGTGCTTGCACTCGTCATCCTCGGCTTCTTCATCAGAACGGTGGAACTGCCGGCCGTCCTGGTCCTGTCCCTGTGGTTCATCCTGCAGCTGGTCCAGGGGTTCGGCACGCTGAGCGCGCCCGGCGCGACCACGGTCGCCTGGTGGGCGCACGTCGGAGGATTCGTCGCCGGTGCGGTGCTGGTGTTCCTGTTCGCGCGGCGCGGCTCCGGGCTCCGCGCATACGGATAGGCCCCGGTCGCCTTCTCTGCGCCCGCGCGTTCTGCTATAGTCTGGCTCGTGGCCCGCTCGGGCCGCACCACTGCCTGAGGAGGGTTCCCGAATGCGCAATATCAGCGTCGACGTCCTTTCCCGTAACCCCGTGCCCCGCCAGCAGGTCGAGATCGTGGAGCGCAAGGGCGTGGGGCATCCGGATTCCATCTGCGATGCCATCATGGACAGGGTCTCGATCGCCCTGAGCCAGGAGTACCTCAAGCGCTTCGGCCGGATTCTCCACCACAACATCGACAAGGCGTTCCTGGTTGCCGGCGATGCCGAGATCCGCCTCGGCGGCGGCGTGGTGAAGGACCCCATGCGGCTGATTTTTGGCGATCGCGCGACGGCGGTGGCGAACGGCCAGCAGATTCCGGTCAATGAGATCGCCGTCACGACCGCGAAGACGTGGATCCGCGAGAACCTGCGCTTCGTCGACCCCGAGGCGCACGTCATCTACGACGTGCAGATCAAGCCCGGGTCGCCCGAGCTGGTGGACATTTTCTCGCGCGCCGAGCCGCCGGCCAACGATACCTCCGCCGCCGTCGGCTACGCGCCCCTCTCGCCGACGGAGCAGACGGTGCTGAATGTCGAGAGGGAGATGAACTCCAAAACCTTCAAGGTCCACATTCCGGAGGTCGGCGAAGATATCAAGGTGATGGGCGTGCGGCGCGGCGACGAGCTGCATCTGACCGCGGCCGTGGCCCTCATCGATCGGTACATTGACAGCGAGGAGACGTACTTCCGCCGCAAGGCCGCCATTCACGATGCGGTGCTGGATTATCTAAAGACGAACGGCGCCTTTGCCAAGATCAAGCTCGACATCAACACGCTGGACGTGCGGGGTCGGGGCATTGGCGGGATGTACCTCACGGTGACGGGGACGTCGGCGGAGAGCGGCGACTCCGGCCAGGTGGGGAGAGGCAACAAGGTCAATGGGGTCATCTCGGTCAACCGCCCGATGGGCACCGAAGCCGCGGCCGGGAAGAACCCGGTCTCGCACGTCGGCAAGATCTACACGATTCTCTCCAACAAGGCGGCCGCGCGGATTCACTCCGAGGTGCCCGGCATCGAGGAGGTCTATGTCTGGCTGTTGAGTCAGATCGGGGCGCCGATCGACCAGCCGACGGTGGCGTCGGCCCAGGTCATCCTCGCCAAGCATGCGCGGCGCGGCGCGGTCGAACGCCGCGTGCGGGAGATCCTCGACGACGAACTCGCCAACATCTCACAGCTCACGCGGGACCTGGCCGCGGGCCGCTTTTCGATCTGCTGATCTCGCGGCTGCGGCAGTCGCGGTCGCTGCGGTCCTGGCGGCAGGATGTCAGGTCTCTCGTCCGTCTGCCCCGGTCGGCGTCGGATTCCTTCAGGTGCGCGAGGTGGCGCGGGCCAGCGATCGTGCCGCGCTGAGCCCTATCACCTGGTCCCCGGACGGACGGCGGTTCGCGTACGGCGCGCGTGACGGGGTCTGGGTCCACACCGTCGGGGAGGCGGGGGGCACGAAGATCGCCGACGGCGAGGTCGTCACCGCCGTCGCGTGGTCGTCCGCCGCGGACGCCATCGCGTATGTCGACCGCGGTGCCCTCTGGATCGTCCGCCCCGACGGTCGCGGGCGGCGGGCGATCCCCATCGCCGGTGTGGTCAGCCGCCCCGTCTGGGCACCCGCGGGCGATCGCCTGGCAGTAGTCGTCCAGCCGGCGGGCCAGAACACCGCGCAGCTGTGGTTGACCAGTCCTCAAGGTGCCACGGTCCGGCAGATTCTCTGGGACCCGCCGAGCCGGTGGATCGGCGCGCTCGGCTGGTTTCCCAATGCCCTGTATCTCTTTGTGGGCCTCGCCAGGCCCAACGCCGACGCGACCAACGAGTGGTGGAAAATTCGCATCGTCTATCCGGACTTTCGCCGCCTTCAGAGCCCACAGCGGCCCGCGCTCGACCCCGTGCTGTCGCCATCTGGGGAATGGATCGCCTTTCTGGCAGCAGTAGACGGACGCGAGCGGGCCTTCGCCGTGCGTGCGGACGGCAGCGGAGCCCATGCGTTGTCGCCGGAGGGCGCGCGGGCCTCGGGCCTGGCCTGGTCGAGGAGTGGCGACAAACTCGCCTACGCACGGCTGATCGATCAGACAAAGGCGGAGATCCACGCGGTCGGTGCGTCCTCCGGAGCACCCCAGACGCTGGCGACGGTGCGGCTGGAACGGGCCGATCCGGGCGCCGGGATCTCCCTGGCCTGGTCACCGGACGAGTTGCATCTCGCCTATGGCACGAACACCGGCGTCTCGTCAGGGGCCGTCTGGCTCTTGCGCTTTGCACCGCGCTGACCCGGCGTCTGCCCGCCCGCGCGGGCAGTGGCCGCGGGATTGACATGCCGGACGCCGACCCGAGAATATTGAAGGGCCGGCACACGTTGGAGAAGAACGCGGAGGACGGGCCATGCCGACCTACGAATACCGTTGCACTCAATGCGAGCACGTCTTCGACTGTCTCCAGCGCGTGGGCGAGCCGGCTCCTGCCTGTCCGAAGTGCGGTAGCCCTACCCGCAAGGTGTTCTCCTCGGTCGGGCTGATCTTCAAGGGCAAGGGATTCCACAGCACGGACTACCGGAAGCCGGCGCCCGCCGACGGCGAGACTGCGCCCGGGCCCAACGCGGCCTCGCACGACGAGGCCACGTCGGGCACCCCAGGGAAAGGCGCGTCCCCGACCGCGAAAGACACCACCACACCCACAAAAGATGTGGCCGCGCCGAAGGGCGGCGCATCGTCGAGCGCATCAGACTCGTAGCCGGTCCTGTCGGTTCTATGCGGTCTCTCGCCGGCGCGGTGGTGCTGGCCGCCGTCGTCGCCGCCTCGGGCGCCACTGTCCGCGCCGCCCCGGCCGATGTGCTTCAAAGCATCGCGATTGGTTTCGCCGGACGCGCGCGAATGGGCGCGTGGACGCCGGTGTGGATCCAGGTGCTCTCGCCGCCCGGCGGCATCGATGGGATGGTGACCATAGAAGCCGCCGGGACGATCGGCGCTCCCCTGGTGCGATACGCTACGCCGCTGCGCGCCGCCGCGGGCGCACGGGTCAGGGTGTTCGTCCCGGCAATCTTTTATGACGCGCGGGCCCCGGGCGCGGTCCACATCGATGACGGCCGCGCTCGCCTGGCCTCGCTCGCGCTCCCGCGTCTCAGGGCGGTCGACGAGCTCATCGTCGTCCTGTCCTCCGAGCCGCTCGGCGTGGAGTCCGTCGCCGATCCCACCGCGGCCGGCGAACGCCCCGAGATCGCCTATGTGGCCTCAGAGGACCTCCCCCCGGTCTGGCAGGCCTACGAAGCCGTCCGCCTGTTGATCGTTCGCACGCTGGATGAGCGCCGGATAGAGGACCCGCAGCGGCGGGCCATCCAGCACTGGATGTGGAACGGCGGCCGGCTGCTGGGCATGCCGGCCGGCGACGACGTCCGGCATCTCCAGGGCGCCACGGTCGCCGTGATTCTCCCCGGCCCGGTCTCGCCAGCCCGGCCGGATGCCAACCGGCCGGCGGTGCTGATCAGGCCGCGGTCAGGTGCCGAAGTCGTGCAAGAAGACGGCCTGAAGGTCGTCCGCTGGCGTACCGGCCGGGGCCGCGCAGTCCTCTGGGATCGTGACACCGCGGATGCAGCCTGGCGAACGACCCCGGTGGTACAGCGCGCGTGGCAGGTTCTCCTGGCCGACCGCCCGACGCCGCCGGTGGCCGAGCTGGACAACACGCTCGCCGCGCAGCGATCGGTGCCGGTCCGCACACATCTGCTGATGGGCGCATTCATCCTTATGTATGTCGTCGTGGCCAGGAAGCTCGGCGCGGCCCTGGGCCGCTGGCGGCCGGCCCCGGCACTGCTGGCGGCTGCGGGCGTGCTTGCCGCGACCGCAGCCGCGGCGCAGGTGGCGGCTGTGGCCAGGCGCGACGCATCGGGCGTGCTGGGCGTCACCGTCGTGGAGTCGATGCCGGGGACAGGCCATGGGGCGATGACGGTTCTGGCACGCACGGTGCTCTCCCACGACGGCGGATTCACGGTGAGGACGCGTGGCGAGGTGCTGCTCCGTCCCACGCCTCCCGCACCCGTGACCGTCGTGCGTGGTCCAGAAAACCTGGTGCGCGGCACCGAGCGGAGCGTCCGCCTGTCGGGCTCGGCGGTGGTGCCGGTCTCGATCTCGGGGACGTTCGCCTCACAGGGCGAGCGCGCCACAGCCGTGGTGACGAATCGGTCCGGTGCGCGGCTGGAGAAGCCGTGGATCTATGCGTCGGGTCGCGTGCAGTCCGTACCCGATATCGCCGAGGGCGCTCACCTCGCGCTCGATGAGCGCGCGTGGCAGACACGGGATCGGCTGCATCGCACCGAGCCCAATCACGCGCTGCTGCTCTGGGCGTTCTCGCATGTCGAGAGCGATGCTATACTCAAGGCGACTCCGACGTGGCTGATCGGATGGATTCACGATCCAGCGTTCGGCCTCCGGTGGGGGGATCGTCCGGAGTCGGCGCCGCATCTTGTGCTTGTACCGCTCACTCCTCCGTGAGGTGCCGCCACGCAGATCAATCCCGTCGCGCGAGGTGATCTCCGAGCCCGCATCGGCACGCGCCGGGGGATCTGGGCGCAGACCATCTATCTGGGCGTCACGGGAGCGCTCCTCATGCTGTCGCTTCCACCCGAGATCGGCCGGGGCGAACTCCGCGACGTCAACCTGCTCTTCGCCTTGCTTGCGGTGCAGCTGATGATCGCCACGTACCTGACCTCCGGATTCGCATCCGCCGAGCTCGCACTCGACGGCGAAAGAGGCCTTCCGGATCTCGTGCTGTCGGCGTTCTCGCCCCGGGCGATTGCCGCGGGCAAGATACAGTCGAGTGTGCTCTACGCATCCTACCTTGTTGCGATCGCGGTCCCTCTCGCCGTGCTGGCGGCGTCGCTGCGAGGCGCCCCGCTGCATCCCATCGCGTGGGCCGCCCTGGTCACGATTGCGGTCGCCACGGCCGCCGGCACGTGGGGCGCCTGGATGGGCGGCCGGTTCTCGTCGGACTTCACACGCAGCTTTCTCCACTGGGTGATGCTGGGCGCGGTGTTCGTGGGCACGGCGATGCTCCCGCCGCCGTGGTCGGTCAGCAATCCGCTGCGGTTGATCGAACGCGCCGTGCGCGAGGGGTGGTCTCTTGCGATGAGCGCCGTCGTCGCGGTGTACGTGGGCGCCGCCGCCGGCGGTGCCGCGCTCATCGCATCGTACGTGCGGGGCGCGCGTGACGTGGCCGAGGAATAAGCGCGATGTCTGGCCTCGTGGTGATGTGCGATGGAGCATGAGGGTGTCCTTCAGACTGTAGAGGCGGCGCGCGGACGCATGAGCGCCGCGCTGGCATGGCGGTGGGGTGGCCTCGTCGCCCTGATCGGCACCGGCGCCGCCGCCGTGCTCTCGCTCGCCCGCGTTGTCGTACCCGTGACGCTGCCATTTGCGGTGCTCGCCACGGCCGGTCTCGCCGCGGGCATACTGGCCGGCCTCGTCATCCGTGTGGTTCGCCATCCCACGCCGCTGGCGGCGGCGCAGGTGCTCGACCTCCGCTTCGCGTGCGCGGACCGGTTCGCCACGGCCGTGGAGGTCATCACCGGCTCGCACCGCCCCACGCCCCTTGCGCCGGCCCTGCTCGCCGATGTTGCGCGCGCCGCGGAAGCACTCGATCTCCGCCGCGGGCTACGGGCGCGACCGGGTCGCACGGTCTTTGCCGCCGCACTGCTGGCCATCGGCACGATCGCCCTCGATTCCGCCCTGACCGGTCTTACGCTACCGGGCACTCCCGCGCGCCAGGTGGCACAGACGATCAAGCAGGAAGGACGGCGTCTGGAACGCGCCGGCGAGACCATGGAAGAGCAGGCCCGGCTTGATCGAGCCCGACAGTCCCGGCGGGTGGCACCGTCGCTGCGCTCGCTGGGCCAGGGGATGCAGCGCGAGCGGCTGGAGCGCGCGGACGCGCTGGCCCGCATCGAGCGCCTGGGCCGTGAGATCGATGCGGCGCGGCGCGCAACACGGCAGCGTGCCGCACAGGCTGCTGGCGAGCCGCGTGGCCCCGACCCCAACCTGCCGGCCGATCTCTTCAAGCAGCGCGCGGCGGCCGACCGTACCCTTCGCCAGATCCGCGAGATCGCCGAACGGCTCGCCCAGAGCCGATCGCCGCAGGAGCGCGATGCGTTGATGCGGCAACTCGACGCGCTCGCGGCCGGGGGGGACGACGGCAACGTTCCGGTCCGCGCACGCGAGCAGGCCGCCGAGGCCCGGCGTAAGCTGGCCGCCGGGGATTCCACCGGCGCGCGCCGGGCGCTGCAGCAGGGCGCGACCGATCTCGACGATCTGCGCGCGCTGCTCGCCGATGAAGAGGGACTGCAGCAGGCGCAGCGCGATCTGCAGCGCTCGGCGGAAGGGATCGCGCGCGGGCGCTCGGACTCCGCGGCCGATGCCGAGCAGAACCCGCAGGCCGTGGCGCCACCGGGAAGCATCGCGCCGGGCCCACGACCCTTGCCACAGGGTGAAGGGACCGACGTGGCCGAACCCCCGCCGGGTCCAAATCAGGGCTCGACCGCGGGTCAAGGCGCCGCGGCCGAAAAACTCGGCGACCGCACGCCACGTCTGGAGGCCGACCGGCAGCAGAGCCGCGTGCGCGGCCTGCAGGGTGAAGGGCGCGTGACCACGGGCGATCTGGTCGGGCCCGGCCGGCCGGCGACGGCCCGCAGGGCGCTTCCGCGCGAGCAGGCACTCGCGGCGGCGCGCGCGGACGCGGATCGCTACATGACGCGGATGCGTATTCCGCCCGAGTATCGCGAGGTCGTCCGGCGGTATTTCGAATCGCTGGCCGCGCAGCGGTAGTCCCCACCACCCCAGGGATCGTCAGCGGAGGGATGTGAGGCATGGACGCCACGCTCTTCCGGAAAACGTTTGAGGCCCTGCGCGCCGAGATCCGGCGCGTCATCGTGGGCCACGAGACCCTGATCGAGCACGTGCTGATTGCGCTGTGCAGCAACGGCCATGTCCTGCTGGAAGGCGTGCCGGGACTCGGCAAGACCCTGCTGGTCAAGACACTGGCCGCGGCCCTCGACCTGAAGTACTCGCGGATTCAATTCACGCCCGACCTGATGCCGGCGGACATCATCGGCACCAACGTCATCCTGCAGGACGCCGACGGCCGTCGCTTCTTCGAGTTCCAGCGCGGCCCGATCTTCTCGCAGATTGTCCTCGCCGACGAGGTCAACCGCGCGACGCCAAAGACGCAGTCGGCGCTGTTGGAGGCGATGCAGGAGCGGACGGTGTCGGCCCCCGGCGGCCCATACGTGCTCGAAGAGCCGTTTCTCGTCCTCGCCACGCAGAATCCGATAGAAATGGAAGGCACCTATCCACTTCCCGAGGCGCAGGTCGACCGCTTCCTGTTCAAGCTGAAGCTCGAATCGCCCACGGTCGCCCAACTCGTGGACATCATGGATCGGACGACGGGTCCGGTCTTGCCCGCGCCGGGACTGGTGGCGACCGGGTCCATCGTGCATGCGATGCAGGCGTTCGCACGCGAGGTGCCTGTCGCAGAGCACGTCAAGACATACGCCGCGCGCCTCGTGCGCGCGACGCATCCCCATGATGAGACGGCGGCATCGATGGCGCGGCGGTACGTCCGCTACGGGAGCAGTCCCCGCGGTGCCCAGGCCCTCCTGCTCGCCGGGAAGGTCCGCGCGCTCATCGACGGCCGGGTGAACGTGAGCACCGACGATCTGCAGGCACTGGCGCTGCCCGCGCTGCGCCATCGCCTGATCTTGAATTTTGAAGCCGAGGCAGAGGGGATCGATCCCGACGAGGTGGTCCGCACCATCGCGGCAGATGTCCCGACCACCCCGGCAGCCTCCGCCACGTGGAGCACGTAGGCGGCCCCCCGGCCACCGCGCGGCCCGGCACGGAAGGTCGCTCGGGCTTCCTCCTGGAGCCCGACTTTCTCGCGCGCCTGGACCGCCTCGCTCTGCTGTCCCGCCGCCTCTACCGAAGCGGCGTCCGCGGCGAGCGGCGCAGCGGCACGCTGGGCCGGGGCGTCGAGTTTGCGGACTACCGATCGTACCAGGTCGGCGATGACTTCCGCTACGTCGATTGGAACATCTACTCCCGCCTCGACCGCCTCTTCGTCAAACTCTTCAGTGAAGAAGAAGACATCAACGTCCACTTGTTCGTGGACGTCAGCCGGTCCATGGGCTGGGGGTCGCCGTCAAAACTCGACTACGCGGCGCGCGTCGCCGCGGCGCTGGGCTACATCGGCTTAGCCAACTTCGACCGCGTGGGCGCGGTCGCGTTTAGCGACCGGCTCGTGCGCTCGGTGCCGCCGCGGCGCGGCCGTGCGGGGTCGATGACGCTCTTCCGTTTTCTCGGAGCCTTACAGCCCGAGGGCCGCAGCAACCTGTCCGCCGCGTTGGCCGAGTACGGCCTGCGGACGCGCCGCCGCGGTGTGCTCATTGTCATCTCGGACCTGATGTATCCTCAGGGGATCACCGATGGCCTGCTCCTGGCCCGGTACCATCGGTTCGAACCGTTCGTGCTGCACCTGCTGGCCGACGAGGAAATCGTCCCGGCGCTGACGGGTGATCTGCGCTTGGTCGACAGTGAGACCGGCGCGGCGGTGGACGTCACGGCGGATGCGGCCACCGCGGAGGCGTACGCACGGGCGCGGGACACGTATTTCGCCGACATCGGCCAATTCTGCCTCAGGCATCAGATCGAGTATCTGCGGGCGGCGATCTCGATTCCCTTCGAAGACCTGGTGCTGCGGCATCTGCGCGCGGGAGGCCTGATCGCCTGATGTCGCTCGGCGCGCCTGGTGCGCTCTGGTGGCTGGCCGCGATCCCGCTGGTGATCATTCTGTATATGCTCCGCGCGCGACGGGAGCCGCGCGTGGTCCCCAGCGTCCTGCTGTGGGAGCGTGCGACGCGTGACCTTGTCGCGCGCCTGCCGATGCGCCGCCTGGAGCGCAGCGTGCTGCTCCTCTTACAGATTTTGGCCATCGCCTTGATCGCCCTGGCGCTGGCACGCCCGCTGCTGGCGCTGCGGGGATTGGTGGGCGACGCGGTCGTGTTCGTGATCGACACAAGCGCCAGCATGCAGGCGACGGATGTCGCCCCGAGCCGGCTTGCGGCGGCGCAACAGCAGGCGATCGACCTGCTCGGCCGCCTGGGCCCGCGTCAGCCGGTCGCGCTCGTGGCCGCGGGACTCCGGCCCCGCCTGATCGCGGAGTTCTCCACCGACCGCCGCGCACTCGCCGCCGCGGTCCGGGCCCTCACAGCCTCCGATGCCGCATCCGCGCTCGAGGAGGCCGTGGCGCTGGCCGCGGGGCAGCGGGTTGACGGGCGGCCGGCCGCGGTGCACGTGTTCGCCGATCAACCACCGCAGCATTCCGCCGCGCGGTGGCACCGCATCGGCTCAGGCGCCCCAAACGTCGCGATCACGGCCGCGCGCACGCGCCGGGACGCGCGGGGCCACACGCTGCTGATGGTTCGCGTGGAGGCCTTTGGGGCCCCGGCGTCCCGCGCAGTCATGGTCAGGCTTGAGGGGCTCGAGGTCGCCCGCCAGGAGATCGCGGTCAGCCCCGGGCGTGCGCAGACCATGCTCTTCGATCTCGGCACTCGTTCCGGCGTTGCCGACATACGCCTGTCAGGCCAGGACGCCCTGCCCGCGGACGATCGCGCGGCCGCGCCGGTGGGGCAGGTTGGTCTGCCGCGTGTCCTCGTGATCGGCGAGCCGAATCCGGTGCTGGACGCTGTCCTGGGTGCCGTGCCGACCGCGGGTGTCACGCGGAGCGGTGGTTCCTCACCCGCGCGATGGGGCCGCGCGCAGTTCGTTGTCCTGGATCGCGTGAATGTGCAGATGCTCCCCCCGGGAGCGTACCTGCTGATCGGCACACTGGCGGCGAACCTTCCCATACAGATCGAGGGAAGCGCGCCGGATCAGACGGTCCGGACGGTGACGCCCACCCATCCGGTGATGCGCCTGGTGGATCTGCGGGGTGTGCGGGTGGCCGGCGCGCTCGCGTTGCGCACGCAGGCCGGCAGCGTGCTGGCGGAAGGCGACGTGCCGCTCGTGTGGGCTTACGAAGGCCGAGGACTTCGGATAGTGATGCTGCCGTTCGATCTGATGCAGAGCGACCTTCCGGTGCATCCGGCGTTTCCCGTGCTCATCGCCAACACGATCGCCTGGCTGGCCGGAAGTCCAGAGGCGTCCCTGGGTGATGCGCCGGTCGTCGCCGCAGGTGAATGGGGCCGCGCAACCGTGATCGATCCCGCGGGCCGAGAGTCGAGCGTCGAGGCGCGTGACGGCGTGTTTGTCATGCCGGCGTTCGAGCGCATCGGGGTGTACACGCTGCGCACCGGGTCGCCCGGCGCCGCGTCCCAACGGGACGCGGGGTGGGAGCGGCGCTGGGT